>JAASTF010000151.1 GCA_021767525.1 Paracoccaceae bacterium | reverse complement strand
CGGAATTGGGCACTTTGCGCTTTTTCGAACAGCGCACCGTCCAGTGTCACTGTCTCGGTCTGTTCCAGCGCACGCTCCAGATGCGCCTTGATCTGCGCGCGCCACGCGGCGGGCATGGTTTCAAGATCGCCGCCAAGAACCTGCGCGGCGTTGCGTGCCTGCGCCGCCGTCAACGGCTTGCGCGGCTCGGGCTCCAAAAGCGCGGTATAGTATAGTACGTGCGCCTCGCGGTGGGGCGCACCCAGGGCAAACCAACGGTCGCGAGCGTCTTGGTCTGCCTGGGGCGGGCCATCGGTATAATAGCGAACCGCTTGTGCGCAGACCGCGCGCGCAGCACCAAGGCGCGCCATCTTTTCGGCGGCTTGCGCGGGTGTGTCGCCCTGCGCCGGGCCCGCGAACATGCCGGGCAGAACCAGGCGCCGCAGCCCGGGCCGATGCCGCAACCGCCGGGTCAAAGGGTCTTCTTCGACCAGCCAGTATTCGCGTGCGAAAGCCGCGCGCAGGCGGCCTGCCTCGGCTTCGGACAGCGGGGTGTCGCGGCCAAAGCAGGGGCCCGAAAGGACGTAACGGATCAGGTCGCTGCCGACCGAACGCAAGACAAGACCGGGATGGGCCAACGCGCGCAGATCGGGATCGTCGATGCGCTCGACGATGCGCTGATACAGGAACACCTGCGCGAATTCGGCCTGAAGCGCGCCTTCGCTTGCGCGCAGATCGCCCAGCACTGCGCCAAGCTGCGCCGGATGCCGATGCGCAAAACGCACCAGCATCAACAGCGCCAGCGGATGCCCATGCAACTTGTCCGACAAGGCACTCAGGCTTACGGGCGGCAAAAGCGCACCGGCACCGCCCTGCCCCATTCGCGCATCCTCTTGCGCCAACAGTTGGGCCCCGGCCTCGGCAGACAACCCGTCCAGCCGAATGCGCCGTTCCGGCGGGCCGAACGCCGCCGCCATCGCGGCGGGGGCAAGCGGGTCTTCTCGACCGGCAAAGAGGGTGCGCAAACCGGGCAAAGGGCCGCGAAACAACCGCTCGAACCGCAACACGATCTCGACATTCGCGCCCCCGCGCCGTTCAAGCGCCTCGAAACTGTCAAAGGTCATGGCGATCGGCAAATCGCGCAGCGGCGCCGCCCAATCTTGGCGCAGGGCCATGACGGGCATGACGGCCAGTTCGGCAAGCTGGCGGTCGAAACTGGCCGAGGTATCGAAAAAGGCGAAATCGACGCGTAACCGCCGCAGGCCGTCCGACAAGGCTGCCGCCGTTTCAGCGTCCAGCCCCTTGTCGCGGATGGCGACAGACATCTGGCGGAACATCTCCTTGTAGATCTCGACCGGCGCGCCCTCGGCCAATTGCCGGCGATCGAAATCCAGTGTGATCGTCACCGGCGCGTCCTTGCGTCGCTGCCAATATTGGAACAGGCGCGCGTGCAGCGCGGATTTCCCCATCCCGCCGATGCCCGAAAGAAACATCGGCCGGGTGTCATCGGTTTGCCCTCGAAGGAATCTCGACAATACCTCGCGCTGGGTTTCGTAACCGACATGCTTGTGGGGCAAGGCCACCAGCAGGTCGCGGCGCTGACGCAGATCGAAGATGTGGCGCTTGGCCGATGCGATCTGCGCCTCCAATTGCTGATGATCCAGAAAGGGCGCGGCCTGTGCGAATTGCAATGCATCCAGAACCAGCCCGGCCCGCCGCATTTCCGCCAACAGATCATCGGAATCGCCGCGCCGATACGCGCCACTATCCACCGCGACCGGCCGTTCCAGCAAAAGCGCCTGAAGGATCGGCCCGATATCCCCGTCGCCCAGCGGTGGCGGCGCAGCCTCGATCCAGGCCCGGGCCTGCGCGGCGCTGCCCAGATCGGCCAACACCGCCCGGCGCGTATCGGGTGTCAATTCCCATCCCAGCCATTGCGCCGCACCCGCATCCGGTATCCCGGCCGGGCGGATCACCTCGGTCACATGGGCGCTCAGCTCGCGCCACAGGGCGGCGCGTTCGGGGGCGACGGCCTGGGTCAATCCCAAGCGCGCGACCAGGTCGATCGGGCAGAACGCGCCCAAAACGGCCCCCGCTTCCAGCGCGCGCCGGCATAATGGCGAGGGGTTGGCCAAGCGGGTCATCCGTCATCCTCGGCAAAGCGCCGCAGCGCGGGCACGACATATTCCGCCACGAAATCCGAAAGCGGCTCGAGTCCGCCCTGGTCGCGGGTCATGCCGGACACCAGCTGCGACATCAGGCGAAACCCGTCATCGGAAATGCGCTGACGCCCGGCGCCATGCTCTTTCATCCAGGCGATGAATTGCGCCTCGAGATCATCGAAATCGTCGGGATCCAGGCAGGTGACGATCTCGGTCTCGGGCGCAATTCCCGAAATGGCCAATCCGAAGGGCAAACCGATCAGAACGATGCGCAGGTTTTCCACGCTGCCGACCTGGTCGTAAAGCGTTGCCAGGAATTCACGGCCCGATCCGTCGGACAGGTCGTGTTTATCCAGGTCATCCAGCACGACCCACACCGCCTTGTCCGACAGCCTTTCGCTGACCGCACGGCCGAACTCGGCCACCAGACGCCGCACATAGGCCGGCGTTGTCGTGTCCGGGCGCGGCGCGGTCGAGCCGGCCCAATCCGCAGCAAAACTGTTCAAGGCGTTCTCGGCCACTTGCGCGGCGTCCACCTTGATGTCACCCGCGCGAAAGATGATGTGATGATGCTCGGGGCCGGTGAAAAGGCTGCGCACGATTTCGCCGGAAAAGCTTTTGCCCTTGCGCCGCAGGCTGTCGGCCTCGCCGGCCAGATCGACGCGCAGGATGCGCTTGCTGGGCGATGTCCACAGCTCGGTCAGCGCGCGGAACAGGTCGGCCCGGCCAAAGACCGGGCGATCCTTGCCGATCAGCGCCTTGGCCGGACGCAGGATTGACGGCATCTCGACCTGCTCAAGCTTTCCTTCGGCCTCAAGGCGTTTGGCGATCTGGCGCAACCCGATGCCAAGGTTCAGAACCTGGTGACGCTCGTGCTGGGCCTGGGGCGCGCGCCCGGCGATGCAGGCCCCGTAATGCAGGCCCAGCGGCGTGCCGTCCTGATCCAGGATCAAGCCGCCTGACGACCCGCCGGCGGTGGCGGCCGCGTGAAACAGGCGATGATCGAAATGCGCCGAATACTTGATCGGCCCGCGCGTGACCGTGTGTTCACGCCGATCCGGATGATGCAGCGCCCACGCCCCCGAAGGCCGCCGACGCCGCGCGGTCGACAGCGCATACCAACCGCGTTGAAGCCCGGGTGCCTCGGCCAGGCGGATCACGGCGAAATCCAGCTGATCCTTGCAGACCTCCAGCCACGCGCGCCGCGCCTCGGCATCGTCCCACCAGAAATCCCGATCCGCCGGCCCCGGGTCCGACAATTCGCCCCGCGCCAGGCACCAATCGGGATGCGGCGCGACAAAGGCGCTGTCGGCCTCCATCTGTGCGGTGGTGTGCGAGAAATCGAACCGGATTTCCAACTGGGCAGAGGGGTTCGCGGCCTCCAGCCGGTCAGGCAGCCCATCGACCACGTGAAAATTCGTCAAAACCGTTGATGGCCCGATCAGGAAACCCGTTCCCTGACGCGGCTCACCGTCATCGGGGAAACACTCGATATGGCACAGCCGGCGTCGACCATGGATCAGGGCGGGCAACAACGTGCCCGGATCTGTCCAGAAATCGTCGGGCGCGGCCATCGCCTCGGTCCGGACATGGCGTTGCAAGCGAACCGAACTGCGAATCTCGCCGCTGTCATCGGGACGCAACGCATGATGCGCCCGCAGGCTTAACACCATGCGCCAGACCGCCTGACGATCCGAGGCGCCAAGCCGGCCCACCGCATCGCCGCGCGACAGGGCGGCGTCGGGAAAGGCATCGGACAGCGCCGAGATGCCGGCCGGATCGCGGCCGCGCATGTCGTGCAGCACCTGCGCCAGCTCGGGCGCCTGATGATCGAACAGACCGGCCGCCACGAGGGATGAGAAGCACCCCTGCGCCCGTTCCGCATCGCCCAATGCCGCCAGCGCCAGTCGCAACGCACAGGTCGCATCGGCGGGCGCCGCGCCGGGGCGCCCATCTGCCTGTGAAATCACCGCGTGAATGAAATTCGCCGGTCGCGGGGCGTGGTCTGGCGCGCCGCGCCCGTTCGCGCCCGACAACCATCCATCATAAAGCGCCGCCAATCGGGCGCGCGTTGGCGACAGGCCGGCAACAACCGGGCCCAGCCTATCGTAAAGCGGCGCGCTCATGGCGGGCCGCCCGGAAGAAGCCCGGTGTCGAACACACCGTCGCCCCTCGCGCGAACCACCTGATAGTCATGCGCGTAATTCGCCGTCATCGTATGCCCGCTGAAATGCAGGCCGCAAATCGGCATCTCGCCCGACAACGCCATCACGACCGAGCCCGAATTGCCCCCAAGCGTGGTCGCGTCATGGGTAAAGGCCCATCCGTGCACGTCGAACTCGACCTGGCCGGGGGGCTGCATGACCTCGCCCGGCGTGATGTATTGAACGCCGAATTCAGTGCCGTAAAGCGCGTCGATCCGCGCCCAAAAGGCTGCATGGCCATCCGGGTCGCTGTTTTGCGACGGTGCCGCGCGGCTGCCCGGTTTCAGCGGATAGCCCGACACCAGCAACCCCGCGCCAACCGCCGCCTGCGCCCCGGCAAAGCGCGGCATCACGGGCAAGGGCGGCTCTTGCAGGCCATTGTCCGGATTGATTTCCAGCACCGCCGCATCCAGTTTGGCCAGGTTCATGCGGCGGCCGATCTTGTGCCCGCCGGCAGTCGCCACAGCGCGAACGCGGAACCGCTGCGCAGGGTCAACGGCGGATGGATCAAAGTTTATCGTGACCGGAACCTCGGGCATACGGAATATCGGCCCATCCGGGCCGCGAAACGCGCGGACGAACAGATCGATCACGTGACGATTGGTCAAAACATGCGTTTCGGACAAGAGAATGCCGGTGCCGACAGGGACAAGCGTGCCATCGGGGGTTTCCACATCGATCCGGCCGACGGCATCCGTGGTGGCCTGCCAGGCATCGCGCGGCGCGGCCACACGTGCCGTCCAATCACCCAGCGCGGCCCAATCTTCGGGCGCGATATCGGGATGCAGCCGCATCGCTGGACGCCCGGTCAGGCGCACCAGCGCCTCGAGCACGTGATCGGCCTGTTCGCGGGGCACGTCGGGCAGGGCACCGCCATCGGTCATCGCCTCGACCACGGGGCGCATCCGGGCCAGTGCCTCGGCCTGAACCGCGCGGTCGACCGGCCCGCCGCGCAATGCCTCGAACCGCTGTGCCGCGCGTTCGAGCAGGGCGTTCGCCCCCCGTGCGCGCAACTGCGCCCGTGCCGCGTCGGGTGCAATCGCGGCATTGCTTTCCAGTGCACCGCTTTGCGCCAGCGCGATACGCGCGATCTGGTCATTCTGATCCTTCGATGCGGGAATGGCATCGGCTGCCGCAGCGGGCGCCACGTCAGGTGCGGCCAGGTCTTCGGACCAGGCCGCGCTGGCGCCGGTATGCTGGATCAACCAATGCCGCGCCTCAGCCGCGGCGGTTGCGCCCGGCATCTCGGCATTGGGAAAGACCACGGCCAGGTGCAGCGGGTCGTCATCATCCGAATGCAGGGTGATCTGCGAACCACCCAGCGCCTGCACCAGGGTCGCCCGGATCACGTCGTGATCGGGTGGCTGCGCGAATTCAAAATCGAACCGTGCCATTTCAGCGGGCAGCAGGGGATCAGAGTCGGGGGCCGCGGCACGCGCCGCGGATTGCAAGAAATCGGTCATAAAAAATGCCCCGGCAAAGGCCACAGAAAATACGCGGCACGGGAAATCAATGACGCTAAGTAAAGCAGAAAATACAACCTGCGGCAAGTGCCATGCGCAAATGCGTCCCGGCGCCACGCCGCGCACCGTCACAGCCCTGCCGCGAAAAATTCTTGGCAAAAAGCAACGAGTCGCCTAAGCTGCCAGGCATTATTCGACCATTGATTTTAAAACCAAACCCATTTGAAAGGACGCGTTATGGCTGTTCGCGAACGTCGTAATATTCTCAACATCCCCATCGTCGACACAACCATCGATTGGTATGCCTCCGCCGTAGAAGAGCTCAAGCGGCGCGATGTCGATGACCCGACCAGCTGGTGGTATCAGGGCGCGATTCACGGCGATCCCGGCTTTCAGAATCCGCCTGCCGACAAGTCGCGTTTCTGGGATCAATGCCAGCACCAGACCTGGTATTTTCTGCCTTGGCACCGCGCTTACCTGGCCGCCTTCGAGGCGCTGATCGCCAAGACCGTCGCCGACCTTGGCGGCCCCAGCGACTGGGCCCTGCCCTACTGGGACTACACCGAAAGCCTGCTGGTTCAGCCCGAGGCGCGCATGTTGCCCGCCCCTTTCCGCGACCAGTTCCGCGCCGATGGCACGGAAAACCCGCTTTGGGCGCCGCGCAATGTCGGGCCGGACGGGGTTGTGCCGCTGTCGAACACCGATGTCAGCCTTGACGCGTTGTCCGAACCGTTCTTCACCGACCCGGCCGGGTTCGAGCCGGGATTTGGCGGGCCGGCCACCGGTTTTAACCATTTCGGCCGCACCAATGGCCAACTTGAACGCGTTCCGCATAACGCGGTGCATGTGCGCATCGGCGGCTGGATGGCCGACCCCGATACCGCCGCGCTGGACCCCATCTTTTGGCTGCATCACTGCAATATCGACCGCCTGTGGGAGGAATGGCTGATCGCGGATGCGCTGCATTTCAACCCGTTCGAAGATGCCTGGGTCAGCGGGCAGAGCTTTGAGTTTCACGATGGCAATGGCGTGGCCTTTGCGATCACCTGCGGCCAAACCGAGGACACGACCCGTCTGATGCACGGCTACAAGTATGATACGATCACGGTGCCGCCGTTCATTATCGGCACCGAAAGCCCCGAAGGAGTGCCCGTCTTGGCCGGAACCGACCCCGAACTTGCCGGCAGCTCGGCAGAACCGGTGCAACTGGGCGCCGGTCGCACGCAAGCCTCGGTGCAACTAAGCACCGAAGGGTTGTCGAAATCCTTTACCGAATCCGCTCTGGATACCCCGGGTCGGGTGTTCCTGCGCCTTGAAAACGTGCGCGGCAGCGGCGTTCCCTCGGATTACGAGGTGATGCTGGATATCGAGGGCGATGATGTCGAGCCGCTGAAAGTGGGCGTTCTGACCACCTTTGGCATCGCCAAGGCCTCGGCCGCGGATGACGAACATGGCGGGGCTGGCAT
>JAASTF010000150.1 GCA_021767525.1 Paracoccaceae bacterium | reverse complement strand
CGCCCGACGACATCGCCGCCGACATCGCCGAAATGGCCGATCTGGCGCGCGCCGTGATGGCCGATGACGCGGGCGAGATGGAAACCCTGATCGAGGGCGACGGGCCGCACGCGCTGGCCTGGCGCGACTGGACCGACCCGGCCGAGGTGATCCGCGAATCGGGCAGTTTCGCCACCCACGGCGTGCTGGAGCGGATCGACGCCGCGCGCAGCCCCCATGTGTCGCTGTCTGGGGGCGGATCGCTTTACATCGAACCCACCCGCGCGCTGGTGGCGGTGGATGTGAACACCGGCACCGACACCACGCCGGCGGCCGCGCTCAAGGCCAATATCGCCGCTGCGCGCGACCTGCCGCGCCAGCTGCGGGTGCGGGGTCTGGGCGGGCAGATCACGCTGGATGCCGCGCCGATGCCGAAGAAAGACCGCCGCGCCTTTGAAACCGCGCTGCGCGCCGCGTTCCGTGCCGACGCGATCGACACGACGCTGGCGGGCTGGACGCCGCTGGGCCATTACGAGTTGCAGCGCAAGCGCGAACGCCGCCCGCTCTCCGAGGTGCTGACATGACCTGCCCGATCTGCGGCAAGGACGCCGCACCGAAATTCCGCCCCTTCTGTTCGAAACGCTGCGCGGATGTGGACCTGGCCAAGTGGCTGAGCGGGTCTTACGCGATCCCGTCGCAAGACCCCGAAGACGCCGAGCGCGCGATGGACGAGCTGGAGCAGATGATCGAGCGTGAGGCGAAAAAGCCGCACTAAGCGCCGGCGGTCAGGGGCGAGACATAGCCCTCGCGGATGACATCCCTGTCATAGGCTTTGCGCGCGAACACCTCGCGCAGCATCGGCTCGAAATGCGCGAGCGGCAGCGTATCGTAACTTGGGTCGAAACTGGATTGATCCCAACGTTCGCAAAATTCGGCGCAACTGTTGAAACAAGGGTGGTCGCGGAACCGCTCGCGCGCGTTGCGGTCCCAGCCATAGTGATGCGCGTAATAAAGCATCTGGAAAATGCCGTGATGCTCGACCACCCAGGCCACGTCCCAACGCACGAAGGGGCGGATCACCTCGGCCGAAAAGCGGTCGTGGTTCTGCGGCGCCAGCCCATCACCGATATCGTGCAGCAGGGCGCCCACGATCCAGTCCAGGTCGGCCCCGTCGCGTTTCGCCCGCGTGGCCGATTGCAGCCCGTGCTGCAGCCGGGTGATGCGGTAGCCCTCTAACGTCGCCGCGCCCTGGCGGCGCAGCTCGTCAAGAACGCGGTCGGCGGTCAGCGCCAGGTAGGGCTTTTCCAGTTTTTCAAGAAGGGCGTAATCCTCGGCGGTGCCGTCTTTCATCCGGGTAAAGGATACTTTCGGCGCCTCGGCCATCACTCCACCGCGCGGATCAGTTTGCGCTCCAGCACACGCAGCACAGTCTTCAACTCGTGCCCGCGTTTCAGCACCTGGCCGTCCATCCCCAGAACCGCATACTGGCCCTGTCGCTGACGCAGCTTGGGCCGCTTCTCGATGCGATAGATCGGGTGCTCGGCGGTGCGGCGAAAGACCGAAAACACCGCCGCGTCGCGCAGGTGCGAAATGCCATAGTCGCGCCATTCGCCTGCGGCCACCATCCGCCCGTAAAGGCCCAGGATGACGCCCAACTCGCGCCGGTCAAAGGCCACCTGCTCGGGCGCCTGCCGCGGCGGAACGGGGGGTGGTGTCTGAAACGTCATGGCACCAGAGTTGCGCCGACGGGGCAATTAATCAAGCCCTTTGCCGCCAAACCGTTCCATCAGCGCCGGACCGGCGGGGGGCATCGCGGGCAGACCGGGCCCGGTTTCGTCCCACCAGGCCTCGGCCAGCGGCGTCAGGTCGTGCCAGGCCCGGGCCACGGCAGCGCGCGGCGCGATGGCCCATCCGGGCGGCAGCAGGGGCGCCGTCAATTCCGGGTGCCGCAGCACGATCCGCCGCCAGCGATGGATCAAAAGCGTCCGCGCGGCGGCGGCGTCCAGCGGATCGTGCGGTGGCGCGACAAGCGCGTTCAGATCGGCGCGCAAAGCCTGCAATGCCGCCCGGTGCGCATCGGTCAAAATGTCCTGCGCCACGTCCGGCACAAGGGTCTGCAACTGCCCGACCAGACGCAGCCGCGCGGGCGGCGCGGGCGCATCCGCCGGGCGCAGGGCCATGCCGCCCACATGCAGGGCCGTCGGATCGGGGCTGTCTTCCAGGCTTAGCGCCCAACCCGCCACCGGCCCGCGCGGCGGCGCATAGATCCGGCTGGTGGCATCGGTGAATTTCGCCCGCCCCTCGGGCGTCAGGCGGTAATGGCTCAGCCGCCCGTCGCGCTCGCTGTCGACCCAGCCATCGCGCCCCAGCCGCGACAGCGCGGTGCGCAGCGCGCCGGGTTCCACCCCGATCCGCCCCAGCAGACGGTTCAGCCGCGCGGTCGACACGCGCCCGCCGCGCGGTTGCACGCTGTCACCGAACACGGTGATCACCAGCGACCAGACGCGCAAACGGCCATCGGCTTCAAGCGTGGTCAAAAGCGGGGCAAGCCTGTCCATGCCCCTCATTACACCCTTGGCACCAAACAGAAAAGACGCCCCACCGGCTTCCTCTCTCCAAAAATATCCCGGGGAGTCTGAGGGGCAGCGCCCCTCAGCCCCGAGGGCCCGCCAGGGCCCGAGATACAAAGCGTCGCGTCAGCGACACAGTTGGATCACGGCCGGTCATAGGCGACCATCGTCAGCAATTCGTATTCCGCCACCTGCGCGCCGTCCTGGTTGGTCAGCGTAGCGTTCCAGGCCACCTCGCCATAGGTGGCGGTGCGGCGCGTCTTGCGTTTACAGGTCAGCCGCACGGCGATGCTGTCGCCGGGGCTGACAGGCTTTTGAAAGCTCAGCCCGTTCAGCCCGGTATTGGCCAGAACCGGCCCAGGATCGGGCTGCACGAACAGCCCCGCCGCAAAGGACAGCAACAGGTATCCATGCGCGACGCGGCCGGGGAAGAACGGGTTGGCGCGTGCGGCCTCTTCGTCCATGTGGGCATAGAAGGTGTCGCCGGTGAAATGGGCGAAATGCTCGACATCCTCCAGCGTCACCTCGCGCGATCTGGTGTGGATCGTCTCGCCGATCGCGATCTCGTTGAAGGTGCGCTGGAACGGGTGGTCGGGGCCTTCGACCTCGGCGCTGCCCTTGATCCAGGTGCCGGTGATCGCGCTCAGAACATCGGGGCTGCCCTGGATCGCGGTGCGCTGCATGTAATGCAGCACGCCGCGCACGCCGCCCAGTTCTTCGCCGCCGCCCGCGCGCCCCGGTCCGCCGTGGATCATGTGGGGCAGGGGGCTGCCGTGGCCCGTCGCCTCATCGGCGCTGTCGCGGTTCATTATGTAAAGGCGCCCGTGATGCGCCGCGCTTTCCAGCGTCACCTCGCGCGCCACGGCCGGGTCATGGGTGAAAAGCGACGCCACCAGCGACCCGCCCCCCGCATTGGCCAGTCGCGCGGCCTCGCCTGTATCGTCATAGGGCATCAGCGTCGACACCGGGCCGAATGCCTCGACCGAATGCACGGCACTGGCGGCCTTGGGGTCGTCGCAGGCCAGCAGCGTGGGGGACAGGAAGGCGCCGGGCAGGTCTGGCGCGCTGTCGCCGCAGATCACGCGCGCCTCGGCCTTCAGCTGCGCCAGCTTGGCCTGCACGTCCTCTTTCTGCGCAAGCGAGGCCAGCGCCCCCATCTGCGTGGCCTTGTCCGCAGGGTCACCGATGACCACCTCGCCCAGCTTCGCGGCCAGCGCCTGCGCCACGTCCTCCATCGCGCTGCGCGGCACGATCAGGCGGCGCATGGCGGTGCATTTCTGGCCCGCCTTGGTGGTGATCTCGGCCACCGCTTCTTTCACGAACAGATCGAACTCGGGGCTGCCCGCACCCGCATCGGGCCCCAGCACGGCGGCGTTCAGGCTGTCTTGTTCGCTGGTAAAGCGCACCGAGTTGCGCAGCAGGGTCGGATTGGCCCGCAGCGTCAGCGCGGTATCGGCCGAGCCTGTAAAGGCTACCACATCCTGCGCGCCCAGCCGGTCCAGCAGGTCGCCGGTGCGCCCGATCACCAGTTGCACCGCACCCTCGGGCAGCAGGCCCGACTCGACGATCATGCGGAAACACGCCTCGGTCAGGTAACAGGTTTGCGTGGCCGGTTTCACGATGCAGGGCACGCCCGCCAGCAGGGCGGGGGCCAGTTTCTCCAGCATCCCCCAGACCGGAAAGTTGAAGGCGTTGATATGCACCGCCACGCCTTGCAGCGGCACCGCGATATGCTGGCCCAGGAAACCGCCCTCGCGCGACAGCTGCTGGACCTCGCCATCGATATAGACATGGCCATCGGGCATGTCGCGCCGCCCTTTTGACGCGAGCAGGAACATCGTGCCGATGCCACCATCTATATCGACCCAGCCATCGCGACGGGTGGCGCCGGTCATCGGGTTCAGGGCGTAAAGCTCTTCCTTGCGGCCATCCAGATAGCCGGCCAGCGCCTTGAGCATCCGCGCGCGGTCGTGAAAGGTCATGTCGCGCAGGGCCGGACCGCCCCGTGTTTTCGCCCAGTCCAGCATCGCGCCGAAATCAAGCGCCGCACCGCCCGCCCGGGCGATCGGTTGCGCGGTGACCGGGCCTGTGATCGTCTGCGCCGCATCGCCGGGCGCGATCCATTGCCCGCAGGCAAAGCTTTCGGGTGTCAGCATCTTGTCCCCTCCCTTGGGTTTCGGGGCGCAGCATGGCGCAATCGCGGTGCGCGCGCAATACTCTTGACCGTGCGGTCGGTTTTGTGCAGGTTTGCCCGGTGAACAGGAGGAGGGGCCGGTATGACGCCACAGGAACGGGCCGAACGCTCGGCGCAGGCGATGTGGGCCGGCGACCGCGCCAGCAAGTGGTTGGGCGCGCGGATCGACGCCATCGGGCCGGGCCGCGCGGTCCTGTCGATGCAGGTGGCCGACCATCACCTGAACGGGCACAGCATCTGCCACGGCGGCTATATCTTCACGCTGGCCGACAGCGCCTTTGCCTTTGCCTGCAACAGCTACAACAAGCTGGTGGTGGCGCAGGAAAACACCATCACCTTCCTAAGCCCCGGCAAGGCGGGCGAGCGGCTGACCGCCACGGCGCAAGAGGTCAGCCTGACCGGCCGGTCGGGCGTGTATGACGTGGTCGTGACCGGCGAGGACGGGCGCAAGGTCGCCCTGTTCCGCGGATTGTCGCGGCAAGTATCTGGACAGCATTTCGAGGAGGAGACGACATGAGAGAGGCATTCATCTGCGAGGGCTGGCGCACGCCCATCGGCCGGTATGGCGGTGCCTTGGCCCATGTGCGGCCCGACGACCTGCTGGCGGGCGTGATCCGCGCGTTGGTGGCGCCCTTCGACGGGCTGCAGGTTGATGAATGCCTGATCGGTTGCGCCAACCAGGCGGGCGAGGATAATCGCAACGTCGCGCGCATGGCCACGTTGCTGGCCGGGCTGGGCGAGGATGTGCCGGGCGCGACGATCAACCGGCTGTGCGGCTCGGGCCTCGATGCGGTGGGCAGTGCGGCCCGCGCGGTCAAGTTGGGTGAGGCCGAGGTGGTGATTGCCGGCGGCGTCGAGTCCATGTCCCGCGCGCCGCTGGTCATGCCCAAGGCCGATGCCGCGTTCAGCCGCAAGGCGGAAGTTTATGACACCACCATCGGCTGGCGTTTCGTCAACCGCGCCATGCACAAGCAATTCGGCACCGACTCGATGCCCGAAACGGCGGAAAACGTGGCCGAGGATTTCAATATCTCGCGCGAAGATCAGGACAAATTCGCCCTGCGCAGCCAGGACCGCGCCGCCGCCGCCATCGAAAGCGGCCGTTTGGCGCGCGAGATCAAGCCGGTGACCATCCCCCAGCGCAAGGGCGATCCGATCGTGGTGGATACCGATGAACACCCCCGCGCCACCACGCTGGAAAAGCTGGCGAAACTGCCCGCCCCCTTCCGCGAAGGTGGCAGCGTGACCGCCGGCAACGCGTCTGGCGTGAATGATGGCGCGGCGGCCCTGATCGTTGCCAGCGAGTCGGCGGTCAAGAAATACGGGCTGACGCCATTGGCGCGCGTCACCTCGATGGCCACCGTGGGTGTGCCGCCGCGCATCATGGGGATCGGCCCGGCGCCGGCGACCCAGGCGCTGCTGGACCGGCACGACCTGAAGATCGGCGATATCGACTTTATCGAGCTGAACGAGGCTTTCGCCGCCCAGGGCCTGGCCACCATGCGGCAGCTGGGCCTGCCCGACGACGCCGATCACGTGAACCCGCATGGCGGCGCCATCGCGCTGGGCCATCCGCTGGGCATGTCGGGCGCGCGCCTGGCGCTGACCAATGCGATCACCATGTCTGACACTGGGGCCAAACGCGCGATCTGCACCATGTGCATCGGCGTGGGCCAGGGCATCGCCCTTTTGATGGAGGCCGTGTGATGGAAGACCTGTCCCCCAAACCCGGCGATCTGGAGCAGATCGAAACAGCCAGCCGCGACGAGATTTCGGCGCTGCAGCTTGAGCGGATGAAATGGTCGCTGCGCCACGCCTATGACAACGTGCCGTTCTACAAGGACAGTTTCGACAAGGCGGGGGTGCACCCGGACGACCTGAAATCGCTGTCGGACCTTGGGAAATTCCCTTTCACCGTGAAAACCGATCTGCGCGATAACTACCCGTTCGGCATGTTCGCTGTGCCGCGCGAACAGGTGCAGCGCATCCATGCGTCATCCGGCACGACGGGGCAGCCGACTGTGGTGGGCTATACGGCAAACGATCTGGATGCGTGGGGCACCGTGGTGGCGCGCAGTTTGCGCGCCTCGGGGCTGCGGGCGGGTGATCTGCTGCACAACGCCTATGGCTATGGCCTATTTACGGGCGGTTTGGGCATCCACCTGGGCGCCGACAAGCTGGGCCTGACGACGGTGCCGATCTCGGGCGGGATGACCCCGCGCCAGGTGCGTCTGATCGAGGATTTCCAGGCCACGGGCATCACGGTCACGCCATCCTATGCGCTGTCAATCCTGGACGAATATGCGGCCCAGGGGTTGGATCCACGCAAATCGCCGCTGAAAGTGGGCATTTTCGGCGCCGAGCCCTGGACCAACGCCATGCGATCGGAAATCGAGCAGGCGTTTGATATGCACGCGGTCGACATCTACGGCCTGTCCGAGGTGATGGGCCCCGGTGTGGCCAATGAATGCGTGGAAACCAAGGACGGTCTGCATATCTGGGAAGATCATTTCTATCCCGAGGTGATCGACCCGCAAACCGGCGAAGTTCTGCCCGATGGCGAGCTGGGCGAGCTGGTCTTTACCTCGCTGACGAAAGAGGCCTT
>JAASTF010000149.1 GCA_021767525.1 Paracoccaceae bacterium | reverse complement strand
GGGGTGTTGGTTTGTTTCAGGATCGCCTCGACCGGGGCGGCGTTGACCGGCTGGCCCGCGAAGGCGCCGTTCAGGTCGACAAGGTGCAGCCATTCGCACCCGGCGGCCACGAATTCCAGCGCCTGGGCGGCCGGGTCTTCGTTGAAGACGGTGGCCTTGTCCATATCGCCCTTCAGCAGGCGCACGGCCTTGCCGTCCTTGAGGTCGATGGCGGGGTAGAGGATCATGGCGGTGCCCTTTCATTCGTCTTGCGCGCCCTTTTGCACGGGGCGCGGGGAATTGCAACGTGACCCCATGTCAGGCTTGATCGGCGCGGCCGTCCGGCACAGGATCGAAGCCGGAAAACGAGGGAGGAGTTGCCATGAAACGCGGGATCATCGCGGCGGGTATCGCGCTGCTGGGGGCGGGGGCGGCTGTCGCCGACCCGATCGAGGGGATGTGGAAGACGCAAGAGGATGACGGCGCCTATGCCCATGTGCAGATCGCGCCCTGCGGCGGGGCCTATTGCGGCACCATCGTGCGCACGTTCAATTCAAGCGGCGAATACAAGTCGCCCAATATCGGCAAGCAACTGGTGCGCAACATGGCGCCGGCGGGCGATGGCCGATACGAGGGCAAGGTGTGGCGGCCGTCGAACAACAAGGTCTATATCGGCAAGATCGACCTGAACGGCAATTCCATGCGCCTGGCCGGTTGCGTGGCCGGGGGGCTGATCTGCGCCAAGCAGACCTGGGCGCGCGTGCGCTGAGCCATAGGCGCCAAGCCGCGCATCGCCGGCAAAGCCACTGCGCCGCGGCGTGTTTTGGTGTATCCTGCGGGTATCTTTCTACCCCGAGGAGATACCATGGCACGAAAAAGCGCGATTCTGGCGCTTGTGCTGCTGGCGGGGGGCGCGGCCCAGGCCGAGCCGATCGTCGGCACCTGGCTGACCGGACCCGACAACAAGGACCAGGTGGCCCATATGCAGATCACGCGCTGCGGCGATGCCTTTTGCGGCACGGTGTTGCGCGCCTTTGACGAGGCGGGCCAGCAGGTGACCACGCCCAATGTGGGCAAGCGCGTGATCTGGGACGTGACCGCGCAGGGCAACGGGGTCTACCAAGGCAAGGTCTTGTTGCCGCTTTATAAAACCACGGTCGATGGTGCGTTTCAGGTGGCGGGCAACCAGCTGGTGCTGAAAGGCTGCATGGGGCCGATCTGCCGGTCGCAAAGTTGGACGCGCCTGCGCTGATTTTGCGTGCGGGGCAGGCGTTTGATACGCTTTGCTGATGATGGATGATCTGCCTGACGCCCCGCCGCCGCTTGGCCTGTTGGAGGCCGCGCTTTACGCCGATGACCTGGACGCCGCCGAGGCATTTTATGGCGGTTTGCTGGCGCTCGAACGGATCGTACGCGTGGGCGACCGGCACGTGTTCTATCGCGTGGGGGCGGGTGTGCTGCTGATTTTCAACCCGGTCGAAACGATCAAACCACCGACGAACCCCGACATGCCGGTGCCGCCGCATGGCGCAACGGGGCAGGGGCATTTCTGTTTTGCGGTCGAGGCGCCGGCGCTGGCCGCCTGGCGCACCAGGCTTGAAGCTGCTGATGTCGAGATCGAGGCCGATTTCACCTGGCCCAACGGCGCGCGCTCGATCTATTTCCGCGATCCGGCGGGCAATTCGGTGGAAATGGCCGAGCCGCGCTTGTGGGCGTCCTAAGGCTGCCAGCGCAGGAAATTCGCGATCATCCGCAGGCCGGTGGACTGGCTCTTTTCCGGGTGGAACTGCATCCCCAGGATATTGTCGCGCCCGACGATGGCCGTGACCGGCCCGCCGTAATCCACATGTGCCAGCATCTGCGAAGGGTCGTCGACCCGCATGTGATAGGAATGGACGAAATAGGCGTGATCGCCGGTGTTCACCCCGTCAAATACCGGGTGGGGCTGGTCGACAACCAGGTCGTTCCAGCCCATATGCGGCACTTTCAGCGCTGTGTCGCTGGGGTCGATCCGGGTGACGGTACCGCCGATCCAGTCAAAACCCGGCGTTTCGGTATATTCCATGCCGCGCGTGGCCAGCATCTGCATCCCGATGCAAATGCCCAAGAACGGCTTGCCGCCCGTGATCACCGCCTCTTCCATCGCCTCGAACAGCCCGCGATGATCGTAAAGCTGCGCCTGGCAGGCAGGAAAGGCGCCATCGCCCGGCAGCACGACGCGCGAGGCGCGGCGCACGATCTCGGGGTCCGATGTGACGGTGACCGGGCCGCTGCCCACTTCGGCGGCCATACGCTGAAACGCCTTTTCGGCGGAATGCAGGTTGCCGCTTTCGTAATCGATGATGACGGTGGTCATGCGCCTACAGCATTCCCTTGGTCGAAGGCACCGCGTCGGATTTGCGCGGATCGGTTTCCACCGCCACGCGCAGCGCGCGCGCCACGGCCTTGAACGCGGCCTCGGCAATATGGTGGCTGTTGAGGCCGCACACCTGGTGCAGGTGCAGCGTGATTCCGCCATGGGTGCTGAACGCCTGGAAAAACTCGCGCACCAGTTCGGTGTCGAAGGTGCCGATCTTGGGCGTGGGCAGGGCCACGTCCCACACCAGGAAAGGCCGGCCCGACAGGTCCAGCGCGCAGCGCACCTGCGCATCATCCATCGGCAAGGCACATTCGCCATAGCGGCGGATGCCGCGCTTGTCGCCCAATGCCTGGGTCAGGGCCTGGCCCAGGGCGATGCCCACATCCTCGACCGTGTGATGATCGTCGATATGCGTGTCACCAGCGCAGCGCACAGTCATGTCGATCAAGGCGTGGCGCGCCAACTGGTCCAGCATGTGATCGAAGAACCCGACGCCGGTCTGGTTGTCATAGGCGCCCGTTCCGTCGAGATTGATCTCGACCGAGATAGCGGTTTCCGCCGTCTTGCGGGTGATCGTGGCTGTGCGCATCTGCGCCTCCGTTTTGTCTTGCGGCGCTTATAGGCCGATGCGCCGCGCTGGAAAAGGGGCGCGGAACACGGCCATGGCCAAGCCGGGCGCGCGTGCCACAGCCGGGCCATTGCGGCGGAAAGTCGTTTAACCCCTATGCTGGCGCAAGCTACTATCCGGCCATGTTCTACGCATGGCCGCCTGTCCTGAACCTGCTGGTCCTGCTGTTACCGATCGTCGGCTTTCGGATTTACGATTTCTGGTCATACAAGACCGCGCCAGCCTACGAGGATCAGCGCACGCAATTCAAACGCTATTGGGTCTATCGCACACGCGCGCCCGCCTACCCGCCGATCCGGCTTTACGCCGTCCAAGCCATATGGGCTGGCGTCATGCTGATCCCCTTGCGCGACTGACGCATTGCCCAAGATGGTTCTGGATGGAAGGATAGGGATTGGCCATCTGGAGCGGGCGATGAGATTCGAACTCACGACCCTTACCTTGGCAAGGTAATGCTCTACCCCTGAGCTACGCCCGCGTCCTTGGGTGTGGTGGAGGTATAAATTCTGCGCGGGGCTTGCAAGAGGAAAAATGGCGAACTGGGCAAAAAATGTGATCGCCGCCGGGCTGTCGGTTCTGGCGATGGCGGGGGCGGGCCGGGCCGATCCCGGGCATGGCGTGCGGCTGGTCGTCGACCTTGGCGCGGATCGGCGGCTGACGATCAGCAATTTCGGTGCACAGCCCGTGGTGGTGATGGGCGTGGGCTTGCCCGGCGCGGGGCCAGACCCCTTGGCGCGGCCCGTGGCGGTAGGGCCGGGCGAACTGGCGGTCGGTCTTAATTCGGGCGTCAGCGCCACGCCGGGCCAAACCCTGCTGCTGGATCTCGGCCCCGACGGTATCCTGCCGGTGCTGCTGCCCAGGTGAACCTCAGTTCAGGGCGTGGCCGAGGCAGCCCAACGACGCCAGCACCAACATGGTGAAAGTCAGCCCCATGCCCAATTGCCGCAACCCGACGATCTGCGGCGTGCGCCCATAGCCCACCGCGTGCAGAACCCGCCCCGCCAGCAACAGGCCCCCCAACCCGTGCAAGGCCAGCACAGGCGCGCCCTGCAATTCGCTGATCGCCAAAAGGATCAGGCCCAGCGGCGCGTATTCGGTGAAATTGGCCTGCACCCGGATCGCCTTGGCCAGGCCCTTGTCGGCGCCGTCGCCCACCGATACCCGCGCCCGCAGCCGGTGAAGAATGACGGCCACGCTCAGCCAGACAAGCAGCAGACCCAAAAGCCCGGCATAGATCGGTGTCACGGTCAGGGCAGCGGGCATGGCGGTTCCTTTGGCAGATAGGGGCGCTGTTTGTCTTCCTCTCTCCACAAATATCCCGGGGGTTTGGGGGCAGAGCCCCCATCACCCGAGGCGCGGCACGCGCCGAGATACCCAGCCTGCGCCCAAGGGGCGCAGCCCTTTGGATCAGCTCCGCTCACTCGTATTCCACCAGCAGGTCCTTGGCGTCGATCTGGCTGCCCGCCTGCACATGCACGGCCTTGACCACCGCATCGCGTTCGGCGTGCAGGCCGGTTTCCATTTTCATCGCCTCGATCGTCATCAACAGATCGCCCTCTTTCACCTTCTGCCCGGCACTGACCGACACCGAGGCCACGACGCCCGGCATCGGCGCGCCCACATGCGCGGCATTGCCCAGCTCGGCCTTGGGCCGCGCGGCGGTTTCCGCCTTCACCTTGCGGTTCGCCACGCGGATGATCCGCGGCTGGCCGTTCAGCTCGAAGAAAACCTTGACCTCGCCGTTCTCGTCCGTCTCGCCCACCGCTTGCAGGCGGATTTCCAGGATCTTGCCCGGGTCGATCTCGGCCGAGATCTCTTCGCCCGGCTCCATCCCGTAGAAAAAGGTCCGGGTGGGCAGGGTGCGCACCGGGCCATAGGTGCCGTGACGCTCCATGTAATCGGTGAAAACCTTGGGATACATCAGATAGCCGTTCAGGTCTTCGTCGTCGATGTCCATCCCGCCCAGCTTTTCCGAGGCTTCGGCGCGCTTGGCCTCAAGATCGACGGGCTTCAGATGCTTGCCGGGGCGTTCGGTGTTGGGCTTTTCGTCCTTCAGCACCTTTTTCACGATGCCGTCGGGAAAGCCGCCCGGGGGCTGGCCCAGGTTGCCGCGCAGCATGTCGATCACGCTGTCGGGGAAGGACAGGTCGGTTTCGGGGTTTTCCACATCCGCCCGGGTCAGGCCCTGGCTGACCATCATCAGCGCCATGTCACCCACCACCTTGGAACTGGGTGTGACCTTCACGATGTCGCCGAACATCTGGTTCACGTCCGCATAGGTGCGGGCGATTTCGGGCCAGCGCTCTTCCAGGCCCAGGCTGCGCGCCTGCGCCTTGAGGTTGGTGAACTGCCCGCCCGGCATTTCGTGCAGGTAGACCTCGGAACTGGGCGCCTGCTGCGCGGATTCGAAGGCGGCGTAATGCTGGCGCACGTTTTCCCAGTAATCCGAGATCTCGCGCACCGCCGACATGTCCAGCCCAGTGTCGCGCTCGGTCCAGCGCAGCGCCTCGACGACCGAACCAAGGGTGGGCTGGCTGGTATTGCCCGAAAACGCATCCATCGCCGCGTCGGCGGCATCCACGCCCACCTCGGCCGCCGCGACGATGCTGGCGCCCGCGATGCCGCTGGTGTCGTGGGTGTGGAAATGCACCGGGATATCCAGCTCGTCCTTCAGCGCCTTGACCAGAACGCGCGCGGCCTGCGGTTTCAAAAGGCCCGCCATGTCTTTCAGCCCCAGAACATGCGCGCCGGCCTTTTGCAGCTCTTTGGCCATGCCGATGTAATATTTCAGGTCATACTTGGCGCGGTCGGGGTCAAGGATGTCGCCGGTATAGCAGATCGTGCCTTCGCAGATCTTGCCGGTCGCCAGCACCGCGTCCATCGCCACGCGCATGTTTTCGACCCAGTTCAGGCTGTCGAACACGCGGAACACGTCGATGCCCGATACCGCCGCCTGCCGCACGAATTCCTGCACCACGTTGTCGGGGTAATTGGTATAGCCCACACCGTTCGACGCGCGCAGCAGCATCTGCGTCATCAGGTTGGGCATCTTTTCGCGCAGATCGCGCAGCCGTTGCCACGGGCATTCCTGCAAGAACCGATAGGCCACGTCGAACGTGGCGCCGCCCCAGCATTCGATGCTGAACAGCTGCGGCAGGTTCGCGGCATAGGCGGGCGCCACCTTTATCATGTCGATCGAGCGCATCCGCGTGGCCAGCAGCGACTGGTGCCCGTCGCGCATGGTGGTGTCGGTCAGCAGCAGGCGGTCCTGCGCCAGCATCCAGTCGGCCACCGCCTTGGGGCCTTTTTCTTCCAGCAGGTTGCGGGTGCCGGGCGCGGGCTCGGCCCGGTTGGCCGGCGGGCGCGGGTCCTTCAGATCGGCGCGCGGCATCTGGCGGCCTGCGGTTTCGGGATGCCCGTTCACGGTGATATCCGCGATATAGGTCAGAACCTTGGTCCCACGGTCGCGCCGGCTGGAAAACTCGAACAGTGCGGGCGTCTCGTCGATGAACTTGGTGGTGTATTGATTGTTCAGAAAGGTCGGGTGCTTCAGCAGGTTCTCGACGAAGGCGATATTGGTGCTGACGCCGCGAATGCGAAACTCGCGCAGGGCGCGGTCCATCCGGGCGATGGCCTTTTCGGGCGTGGGCGCCCAGGCGGTGATCTTGGTCAGCAGGCTGTCGTAATAGCGCGTGATCACGCCGCCCGCGTAAGCCGTGCCGCCATCCAGGCGGATGCCCATGCCAGTGGCCGAGCGATAGGCGGTGATGCGGCCATAATCGGGGATGAAGTTGTTTTGCGGGTCTTCGGTCGTGACCCGGCACTGCAGGGCATGGCCGTTCAGGCGGATATCGTATTGCGACGCCTTGCCGGTGGCCTCGGCCAGGCTTTTGCCTTCGGCGATCATGATCTGGGCCTGCACGATGTCGATGCCGGTCACTTCCTCGGTGACGGTATGTTCCACCTGCACGCGGGGGTTCACCTCGATGAAGTAGAAATTGCCGGTTTCCATATCCATCAGGAACTCGACCGTGCCGGCGCATTCGTAATTCACATGGGCGCAGATCTTGCGGCCCAGCTCGCACAGTTCTTCGCGCTGCGCCTCGGACAGGTAAGGGGCGGGGGCGCGTTCCACGACCTTTTGATTGCGGCGCTGAACCGAGCAGTCGCGCTCGAACAGGTGATAGATATTGCCATCGCGGTCACCCAGGATCTGCACCTCGACATGGCGGGCGCGGGTGATCATCTTTTCCAGATACCCTTCGCCATTGCCGAAGGCGGCCTCGGCCTCGCGCCGGCCTTCCAGCACCTTGTCTTTCAGTTCTTTGGGGTCCGTGATCGGTCGCATCCCGCGCCCGCCGCCGCCCCAGCTGGCCTTGAGCATCAGCGGATAGCCGAT
>JAASTF010000148.1 GCA_021767525.1 Paracoccaceae bacterium | reverse complement strand
GGCTGCAGCAAAAGCTGAACCCGGCGCCCACGGACCCGACGCAAAAGATGATCTTTGCCTGGATGCCCTGGGTGTTCATGTTCATGCTGGGCGGCTTTGCCTCGGGGCTGGTGATCTACTGGATCGCGAACAACACGATCACCTTTATCCAGCAGTACCTGATCATGCGTCGGCACGGCTACAAACCGGACGTGTTCGGCAATATCCGTGCGAGCTTTAACCGCGGTGGCGGTGCGGGCGACGGAAAATGACCGCACGGGTGACCGCGCTGTGGCGCTATCCGATCAAGGGGATCGGCGCCGAGCCGTTGCAGGCGGTCACATTGCAGCCAGACGCGCCGCTGCCCGGCGATCGCGCCTGGGCCGTGCATCACGCCGCGGCCCCTGACGGCACCAGCGGCTGGCGCCCCTGCCGTGAGTTCTTGCGCGGGGCTGGTGGGCCTCGCCTGATGCAGGTGATGGCCGAAACGGGGGCCGATGGCGCGATCAGCCTGCGCCACCCCGACCTCGACCCGGTGACGGTCAACCCGGCGATGACACCGCAAACCTTGCTGGATTGGGTGGCGCCCTTGTGGCCCGCCGACCGCCCTGCCCCGGCCCGCGTGGTGCGGGCGCCAAGCGCGGGCATGTCGGATGTGCCCTTCCCCTCGATCTCGATCCTGAGCGCGGCCAGCCTGCGGGCATTGTCGCAACGGCTGGGCCGCGATCTGGACCAGCGGCGCTTTCGCGGGAATATCTGGCTGGACGGGCTGGCGCCCTGGGAAGAGTTCGACATGGTCGGCCGCGACATCACGATCGGCACCGCCCGCCTGCGGATCGAGGATCGCATCACCCGCTGCCGCGCGACCGAGGCGAACCCCGACACCGGCCAGCGCGACGCGGCGACCCTGGCCATGCTGGAAGACGGTTGGGAGCACCAGGATTTCGGTATCTACGCCCGCGTGATCCAGGCGGGCGATATCCGCATCGACGACACAGCACAGGTGGCCTGACATGACCCTGCCCTTTCCCCTGGCCGACGCGCCCGATGACCTGAGCGCCGAAAAGGGCCGCAAGCTGTTTGCCGGGCAATCGGATTTCGTGAAGGGCGTGGTCGCCATGTCGGGCCTGCCCGCCGCCGACCGGATCGAGGTGTGTTTCGCCGGCCGGTCAAACGTGGGCAAGTCGTCGCTGATCAACGCGCTGACCGGCCGCAAGGGCCTGGCGCGCGCATCGAACACGCCGGGCCGCACGCAAGAGATCAACTTTTTCACCATCGGGCCCGAGCATTACCTGGTCGACCTGCCCGGCTATGGCTATGCCAACGCGCCGCTGCCTGTGGTCGAGAAATGGCAGCGCCTTTTGAAACAATACCTGTCGGGCCGGCAGACCCTGCGACGCGCCTTCGTGCTGATCGACACGCGGCACGGGATCAAGAAAGTGGACGAGGAAATCCTGAGCCTGCTGGACAGCGCGGCGGTGACCTTTCAGGTGGTGCTGACCAAGGCCGACAAGGTGCGCGAAAAAGAGCGCGAGAAAATCCTGGCACAGGTCCGCGAAAAGCTGTCGACACACCCGGCGGCCTACCCCGAGCTGGTGATGACCTCGTCGGAAAAGGGCGATGGCATCGCCACGCTGCGCGCCATCATCGCCGGGCTGACCTGAGCCTTACCGCGGCAGCACCCTGGCGAGCGCCGGATGTGGAAACTGCCGCGGCAGGGTGACGGCGTAAAAGCTTTCGACGATATCCAGATCGAAAGGCGCAGGGTGCAGCAGCCCCGCCGACAGCTCGTCATCCAGCACAACGGCGGGCGCGATGGCCAGCCCCACGCCTTCGCGCGCCAAAAGGCGCACCATCGCCATATCGTCAACCTCGGCCGCGATGCGCGGGGTGACGCCCAACCGCGCCACCAACCCGTCGAACCCCGTGCGGATCGAGCTTTCGGTGGGCAGGATCACCGGCGCATTGGCCAGCATTTCCGCCAAGGTCGCGTGGCCCAGATGCGCGCGCGTGCCGTAAAGGCCCACGGGCTGCTCATCCAGCCGCTGCGCCACCAATTCTGAATACTGATCGCGGTGGGGCGGCTCGGTCGTCAGAACCACGTCCAACGCCAGCGTGCTGAGCGCCTCGAGCAGAACCGCGCCGCTGCCCGAGCTTAGCACCAGATCGACACGCGCCTCCGCCAAGGCCGGGCGAAGGAACTGCAATTGGAAATTGCGCGACAGGGTCGACAAGGCGCCGACGCGCAAGGGCGCGCGATTGGGGCCTGTCTGGGCCAGCGTGGCGAGCATCTCATCCCCTGCACTGAATATGCGGTCGGCATGGTCCAGCGCGATGCGCCCCGCCTCGGTCAGTTCCAGCCGACGGCCCGCGCGGGCGAACAGGTCATGGCCCAGCCGTGCCTCTAACTGCTTGATCTGCGTGGACAAAGCCGATTGCGACAGGTTCAGATTGTGAGCGGCACGGGTCAGGTGCCCTTCATGCGCGACCTCGCGGAAATAGCGCAGGTGATTGTAATTGAAGCTTTGCATACATCCATAAAACAGAACGATTTGACAAAAACAATGTATTTTTCTTGATGCCGCAGCGCAGCTAAGTCCAACCGAAATCGGAACCTTCGGAGTGACACCATGAGCTTTCTGCCCCTGATCGCCCCCGTCCTGCTGCTGCTGATCGCGCTTTACCTTGGCCTGCAACCCGTGCCACGCGGCAGCGCCCGCCTGCGCCTGCCTGAACTGGCGGCGTTGCTGGCGGTGGGCACCGGGTTGGGCAGCGCGACGCTGTTGGCCGTCGACGGGCCTGTGACCAGCCCGACGCTCGGTGCGGCCGGTCTGGGCCTGTCGCTGCGCATCGACATCGTGTCGGTCGCCATGTTGCTGACCGTGTCTTTCGTCGGCTGGGTGGTCCTGCGCTTTTCCCGCACTGCGCTGGATGGTGAGGCGCGCCAGCGGCATTTCATGGCCGCCATGTCGGCCACCCTGGCCTGCGTGTTGCTGTTGGTCAGCGCGGGCAACCTGGTGCAGCTGGCGCTGGCCTGGGTCGCCGTCGGCGTCGGGCTGCACCGGCTGCTTTTGTTCTATCCCGACCGGCCCCGCGCCCAGCGCGCGGCGCGCAAGAAAACCGTCAGCGGCATCATCGGCAGCGGTGCCCTGCTGGGTGCGGCGGGCGTGCTGATCGCGGGCTTTGGCACCGGCGACATCGCGCAGATCGGGCAGATGGCCCGCGCGGGCGAGGTGCCCGGCACGGTTTGGATCGCCGCTATCCTGCTGGCGATCGCCGCCGTGTTCAAATCGGCGCTGATCCCCACCCACGGCTGGCTGACCGAGGTGATGGAGGCCCCGACACCCGTTTCCGCCTTGCTGCACGCGGGCGTTGTGAACGCGGGCGGCTTCCTGCTGATCCGCTTTGCCGATGTGCTGCTGGCCGCGCCGGGTGTGCTGGCCCTTCTGGCTTTGATCGGCGGGTTCAGCGCACTGGTCGGCGCGGCGGTGGCGCTGACACAGCCCACGGTGAAAACCGCGCTGGCCTGGTCGACCTGCGGGCAGATGGGCTTCATGGTGTTGCAGATCGGGCTGGCGCTGTTCCCGCTGGCGCTGCTGCATATCGTGGCGCATTCGCTGTATAAGGCGCACGCCTTTCTCGCGTCGGGCGGCGCGGTCGAACAGGTGGCCGCCATCCGCCGCCCCGGCCCCGTGGCGGTTCCCGATCTGCAAGCCGTCGGCCGCGCCTTTGCCATCGCCATCGGCATCTACGTGGCGGTGGGCGCCGGGTTCGGGTTCTGGGACAAGCCTCCGCAGATGGTGGCCCTGGGCGCGATCCTGATCTTCGGCGTGGCCTATCTGATCGCGCAGGGCCTGGCCGATCTGGCCCCCTGGCCGCTGACCTGGCGCACCGCCGCCATGTCGGGCGCCGCAACGGTGGCCTATTTCGCGCTGCAAACCGGGGCGGTGGCCCTGTCGGCGGGCACCCTGCCCGTACCGCCCGCACCCGATGGCCTGATCTGGGCTGCGATCGTGCTGGCCGTCAGCAGCTTTGCGCTGGCCGCCGTCGCGCAGGCGACATTCCCGCTATGGGCCGGCCATCCGGCGGCGGCGGGGCTGCGTGTGCACCTGATGAACGGACTGTATTTCAACGCCCTGGCCGATCGGATGACCGGCCATTGGCGGGCAACGAAAGGATAACGCCATGTCTGCACCCAACCTGCATTTCACCGGCCCCGCGCTTGAGCTTTTCGCCGCCGCGCAAGGCGCCGTGGCGCAGATCCCACCCGCCTTTCCGCTGGAAGCGACCGTTGCCGTCAACCCGTTCCTGGGCCAGACCGGCGAGCCGCGCGCGACCACAGCCGCCCGCATGGCGCGGGTTGCCGGGCTGCGCATCTTTCCGGCACGGTCCGAATTCGCCGCGAGGATCGCAAGCGGCGCCATCCCCGCCGCCGCGCTTCAGGATGCTGCCGCGGCGCACGGCATCAGCATTGCGGCGCTGCGCGAAGGGGCCGAGGCACAGGCCCCTGCCCCCGCCGCGCTGCCCACGGTGACCGACCTGGCCAGCACGGAAAGCGGTGTCGCCTGGGCCGAGCTGCTGTCGGATCGCATCGGCGCCTGGGCGGCTGCGCATTTCGACAAGGGCCAGGCATTCTGGCCCGCGCCAGGCCTGCCCGCCTATACCGCGTGGAAAGCCTTTGCCAGCCGCGACCTGACACCGGGCATTGCAGGGCTTTCGGGCTTTGCCGCCCGCGTCGCCGCCCTGCCGGACGAGCCGCGCCTGGCCTTTCTGCGGGCCTGTGACGCGCTGGGTGTCACACCCGAGGTCGCGCCGGTCTATTTCCACCGGCTGCTGATGACGCTTAAGGGCTGGGGCCAGTATGCGCGGCACTTGGGTTGGCTGGCCGAGCGCGATGGCGGGCAGGATGACACGCTGTTCCATCTGCTGACGATCCGGCTGATCTGGGATGCGGCGCTGCTGGAAGAGTTCGGTGCTGAAATTTCAGATGGCTGGAGTGATGCTCTGGCGCGCTATGCCGAGCCGGTGACGCCCAGCCCGGACGACGTGATAGACGCCGCGTTGCAAGACGCCGCCGATCGCGCGGCCGAACTGTCGCTGGCCGCGACTGTCACGGGGGTCGCACCCGCAGACGACCGCCCAGCGATCCAGGCGGCGTTCTGCATCGACGTGCGGTCGGAACCCTTCCGCCGCGCGTTGGAGCAGGCCGACAGCGGCATCGCCACGCGCGGTTTCGCCGGCTTCTTTGGCCTGGCGGTGACGCACCGCGCCCATGCCTCGGACGTGGACGAGGCGCGCGCGCCCGTACTGCTGAACCCCGGGCTTGCCACGACCACGAAGGCCGATGCCGACAGCGATATGGCCGAGCGGATCCGCCTGCGCGGCATCCGCGCCTGGGGCCGGTTCAAGATGGCTGCCGTATCGGCCTTTGCCTTTGTCGAGGCGGCGGGCCCGCTTTACATCGGCAAGCTGGTCAAGGATGCGCTGCCCCATGCCAAATCCGCGCCCGTCGACCCGGCGCCATGCCTTGACCTGCCCTTGCCCGACCGCATTGCAGCTGCCGCGCAGGTGCTGCGGGCCATGTCGCTGACCGATGGGTTCGCGCGGCTGGTTCTGATCGCGGGCCACGGCGCCACCGTCAGCAACGCGCCTCACGCCAGCGCCCTGCAATGCGGCGCCTGTGGCGGGCATGCGGGCGATGTGAACGCGCGACTGCTGGCTGCGCTGCTTAATGACGCCGCGGTGCGCGCCGGGCTGCAGGATGAAGGCATTACCGTGCCCCCGGACACGCTGTTCGTGGCCGGCCTGCATGACACCGTGTCGGACACACTTACGCTCTTCGACGTGACCGACGCGGGCGATCACTCGGGCGATCTGGCCCGGCTGCGCAGCGCGCTGGCCGTCGCGGGTGAAACCGCCCGCGCCGCCCGCGCGGGTACCCTGCCCCGTGGCACCGCCGACGGCCTGGCCAAGCGCGGCGGCGACTGGTCGGAACTGCGCCCGGAATGGGGGCTGGCAGGTTGCAACGCGTTCATCGCCGCGCCCCGCCACGCCACGGCGGGCAGCGATCTGGGCGGGCGGGTGTTCCTGCACGACTATGATTGGCAGGCCGACCACGATTTCGCCACGCTGGAACTGATCATGACCGCACCGGTCGTGGTGGCGAGCTGGATTTCGCTGCAATATTACGGCTCGACCGTGGCGCCCGAGGCGTTCGGCGCGGGCAACAAGCTGCTGCATAACGTCACCGGCGGCATCGGCGTGGTCGAGGGCAATGGCGGCATGCTGCGCGCCGGCCTGCCGCTGCAATCGGTGCATGACGGCGACACAGCCCGCCATACGCCCGAGCGGCTGAGCGTGGTAATGGCCGCGCCGCGCCAGGCCATCCTGACCGTGCTGGACCGCCACGCCGAGTTGCGGGCCCTATTCGACAATGGTTGGCTGGCGCTTTTGCGGATGGATGACGCGGGCCAGATCGTCGACCGCTACGAAGCGGGCGACTGGACCGCGCTGACGACGGACGAAGAAACCGCCAGGGTCGCGTAATCGGACCTAAACGTGCTGGCCGCCATTGATCTCGATCTCGGTCCCGGAAATATAGGAACTTTCCGGCGAGCACAGGAAAAAGATCGTGGCGGCCACCTCTTCGGGCTGGCCCAGGCGGCGCAGGGGCAGTTTCTGCGCCAGCTCTTCGGTGCCGGGCGACAGGATCGCGGTTTCGATCTCGCCCGGCGCAATCGCGTTCACCCGCACGCCCATCGGGCCGAAATCATGGGCCATCTCGCGCGTCAGCGCCTTCAGCGCAGCCTTGGACGTGGCATAGGCCGCACCGGCAAAGGGATGCACCTCGTTCCCGGCAATTGACGTGACATTGACCACCGCGCCCTGGGCTGCGGCCAGTTCCTCTTTCAGTCCACGGGCCAGAACGACCGAGGAAAAGAAATTCACGTGAAAGACATGGCCCCAGGTTTTCAGGTCGGTGTCGATCGTATTCAGCCGCCCGCCATCCTCGCCCTTGGGCGAAATGCCCGCGTTGTTCACCAGCGCGTCCAGTTTCCCGTCCAGCTTGCCGCGGATCAACGCCACCTTTTCGATCACGTCGCTTGGGTTGGCCAGGTCGATCTGCACGTGGTTTTCGGCCCCGCCGCCCCAGGGGCATTCCTCGGGGAAGGGTTGGCGCGAACAGGTGATCACGCGCCAGCCCTCGCGGTTGAAACGCCGCACCGTGGCATGGCCGATTCCCCGGCTTGCCCCCGTCAGTAGAAGTGTTTTTTGCCGGTCTGTCATGGCTGCTGCTCCGTCGCCTGTCGCGTCTTACCCTAGCACCGCGCCGGGCACTTGCAACGCGCACTTGGCAGGCGGGCGCGCAGCCGCTAACACAGGCGGTCAAAGGGGATCACCTGG
>JAASTF010000147.1 GCA_021767525.1 Paracoccaceae bacterium | reverse complement strand
GGATGTGCAGCGTTTTCACCCGATCGTGAGCGTCACTCGGCGGCGTGGCGCGTCGGGTGATAGCGGTCGGATGCGCGTTGCAATGCGCGCAAGGCGCTGCGCGCGCGGCAAAAATCCGGCGCACCCTCATACCCGTCGCTGATCCACTTTTCGCACGGGTCGGTGCAGCGGCAGCGATTGCAGGCAAGCATCGAGGCGCGCAAATTGTCGAAATGCCGCGCGGCCCGTTCCTCGGCGATGTCGATGCCCATATGGGCGAACATCGCGTGCCGAACGCGCTGCCGATCGCGGAACCGATCCAGCAAACTGTTAAGTGCTCCTGACATCTCCCATACTCCCTCTGTCAGAAATTATTTACAGTTGTATACGCAGGCATACGCGCTTCGGATCACGGACGCGTGATTTTTTTCTGGCAGGGGGATGCGAACGGGCAAAGACCGCCGACGCGCCGGCGGGCTTTTGGACGGGGATGTAAATGTAATTGGTCGGAGTGAGAGGATTCGAACCTCCGGCCCCTGCCTCCCGAAGACAGTGCTCTACCAGGCTGAGCTACACTCCGACCGTGGCGGCTGCATTACCCTTGGCCGTGGGCTTTTGCAAGGGCCATCGCGCAACGAAATGCATGATGCCCGCGCTTGCGCGCGCCAGGGCGGCGCGGCAGGATCGTATCGGGGTAGGGAAAGATGAGCGATCTTTTGTCATTGCTGGGTGGCGTGGGCATGTTCCTGCTGGGAATGGAGGTCATGACCGCCGCTTTGCGTGACGCCGCAGGGCGCGATTTGCGCGCGCTTCTGGCGCGTTTCACAACGACGCCCTTGCGCGGCGCGGTGACCGGGGCGGCGGCAACGGCGGTCATCCAATCGTCAAGTGCGACAACGGTGATGGTCGTGGGATTCGTCGGGGCCGGTCTGCTGGGGATGCCGCAGGCGCTGGGTGTGGTGTTCGGGGCAAATGTCGGCACCACGGCGACGGGCTGGCTGGTGTCGATTCTGGGTTTCAAGCTGAACCTCGATGCCATCGCGCTGGCGTTGCTGCTGCCGGCCAGCCTTGGCCTGTTGCTGGGGCATGGGGCGCTGGCGCGGGGCGCGCGCGTGCTGGCGGGGCTGTGCCTGTTGCTGGTCGGGCTGTCGGTGATGCAAGAGGGCGCAGCGGGCCTGACCGACCGGCTGACGCCGGCACAATTGCCGGGCGCATCGCTGGGCGGGCTTTTGGCGCTGGCGGGGCTGGGCCTGGCGGTGACGGTCTTGATGCAAAGCTCCAGCGCGGCGCTGGCGCTGGCCCTGGTGATGCTGAACAGCGGGGCGCTGTCGCTGATCCAGGCGGTGGCGATCGTTCTGGGCATGAATATCGGCACGACCTTTACGGCGCTGTTGGCCTCGGTCGGGGGATCGGCGGCGATGCGGCAGACGGGGCTTGCCAACCTGCTGTTCAATATCGGCACCTTTGCGATTGCCTTTCCGCTGGTCTGGCTGGGGGCCGACCGGATCGCCGCGCTGGGTGCGGCGCGCGACCCGATGACCGTGCTGCTCTTGTGTCACAGCGGGTTCAACCTGATGGGGGTCGCGTTGTTTCTGCCCTTTACCGCGCGCTTCGCGGCCCTGATCGCGCGGCTTTTGCCCGACCCGGCCGGTGCGCCGCTGGTGGTGCTGGATGCGCGGATGCTGCGCGATGCCGATGCCGCACTGGTCACCGCGCAATCCGCGGGCGATACCATTGCCGCGCGTTTGTTTCGAGCGCTTGGGGCGGCAATGGCGCCGGCGCCCGATTACAGGGGGCTGGCGGCGCTGGGGCCGGTCGATGCGGCGCTGGACGAGCTGCGGGCCTTTGTGCAGCGGATTTCCCTGCCCGAAGGGCGGGCGCAGGCTGCCCTGGCCTATACCGATCTGCTGCACCAGCTTGACCACCTGTCGCGCCTGCGCAGCCGCGCGCGAGAGACGGCGCATATCCCGACCTTGCTGGCCGATCCATTGATGCGGCGGCCTTGCCTTGCGATGGGGGCAGCAATGCGCCGGCTGGCGGACGCGCCAACGGCAGAGCCGGCCGAACGCCTTGCGCGTCTGGCCGCAATTGTCGAGCACCGGCGCCTGCGCCACAGGCGCGGTTTGATGTTGGGGGAACATGCCGGGCTTTACGCCCTGCCGCAGGTCTTTGCGCGCACCGATGCGATGCGGTGGTTCGAGCGCTGCCTGCATAATGCCGGACGGGTGGCCGCGTACCAGGCGCGCGCCCGGGCCGATCTGCCCGCGCCGCCGGGGGGCGACGCGGGGCAGGGTGCTTAAACCGTGGCGTCCAGCGCCGCGACGATGGCATCGCCCATTTCAGCGGTCGACACTGGCGTGACGCCCTCTTCGCCCAGAAGGTCGGCTGTGCGCAGGCCCTGGGCCAGAACCGCCTCGACCGCCTGTTCCAGACGGTCGGCTTCGGCCCCCTGGTCAAAGCTGTAGCGCAGCGCCATTGCAAAGCTCAGGATACAGGCGATCGGGTTGGCCTTGCCCTGGCCCGCGATGTCGGGCGCGCTGCCGTGGACGGGTTCATAAAGCGCCTTGGGCCGGCCGTTTTCCATCGGTGCGCCCAGGCTGGCCGAGGGCAGCATGCCAAGGCTGCCGGTCAGCATCGCCGCCAGGTCGGACAGCAGGTCGCCGAACAGGTTGTCGGTCACGATCACGTCGAACTGCTTGGGCCAGCGGGTCAGCTGCATCGCGCCGGCGTCGGCATACATGTGGCTCAGCTCGACCTCGGGGTAATCCTTACCGACCTCGATCACGACCTCGCGCCACAGCACGCCCGACTCCATTACGTTGCCCTTTTCCATCGAGCACAGTTTCTTGTTCCGGCGCATCGCCAGTTCAAAAGCCGAGCGCGCGACGCGGTCGATTTCCGACTCGGTATAGCGCTGGGTGTTGATGCCCACACGCTCGTTGCCTTCTTCGAAGATGCCGCGCGGCTCGCCGAAATAGACGCCCGAGGTCAGCTCGCGCACGATCATGATGTCGAGCCCGGCGACCACGTCCTTTTTCAGCGACGAGAAATCGGCCAGCGCGTCGAAACACTGGGCCGGGCGCAGGTTGGCGTAAAGGTCCATTTCCTTGCGCAGGCGCAGCAGGCCGCGCTCGGGCTTGAGGCTGAAATCCAGGCTGTCGTATTTCGGGCCGCCCACGGCGCCCAGCAGAACGGCGTCGACCTCTTGCGCCTTGGCCATCGTGTCGTCATGCAGGGGCGTGCCGTGCTTGTCATAGGCGCAGCCGCCGACCAGATCCTCGCTGACATCGAAAACCAGGTCGCGCTTGGCGCCAAACCAGTCGATGATCTTGCGCACCTCGGTCATGACTTCGGGGCCGATCCCGTCACCGGGCAGGATAAGAAGCGAGGGGTTCGTCATGTTCTGCTGTCCTTCGTCTGCAAAAGCGTTGCGCGTGGCGTAGCGCCCGGCGCGGGAAGGGTCAAGAAAGCATGGGCGCCAGCCCGTGTTCCAACAGCCCCCAGATGCGGGCGATGCGCGGGCTGCGGCGGGTGGTTTCGGGCGCGGCCAGCCAGACGGGCAGGGCGGGCAGGTCGATGCCCAGCTCGATGATCTCAAGCTGCGGATCGTTTTCGACGATGTGGCGCTGCCCGAAGCCGATGCCGCAGCCCGCGCGGGCCAGCTCGACACAGGCCGCCTGGTCGTCGCTGCGCAGGGCGAACCAGTCGCGCGTCGCGTCAAAGCCCACGTCGCGCATCCCCCGCAAGATCAGTTCCGACCGGTCATAGCCGATCAGGTCGTGCGTCAGCAGGTCGTCGGGCGTTTGGGGGCGGCCGCGGCGATCCAGGTAGGCGCGGCTGGCAAAGATCACGATGGGCAGGTCGCCCAAGTGCCGCGTGACGATATCCAGCTGGGTCGAGCGGAACATGCGCACGGCGATGTCGGCCTCTTGAAACAGCAGGTTTTCGGGGCTGTCATTGGGTGCCAGGTCGATGGTGATCTGTGGCTCGGCCCGGCGGATCTGGGCCAGGATCGGCGGCAACAGGTAATGCGAGACGATCTGGCTGGCGGTGATGCGCACGGTGCCGCGCAGGGTTTGCGCCTGGCCCGCGGCCGTCAGGCCAAGCTGGTGGGCGGCCTCTTGCATGGCGCGGGCGGCGGGCAGCAGCGCCTGGCCCTGGTCACTTGGCGACAGGCCGCGGGCGTGGCGCGTGAAAAGCTGGGTGGCCAGCTGGCGCTCCAGCGTTTTGATCTGGCGGCCCAGCGTGGGCTGGCTGGTGCCCAGCCGTCGCGCCGCCGCCGACAATGACCCGGTTTCCGCCACCGCCAGAAAGGCGCGGATCAGCGACCAGTCGGTAATGTCGATGCGCCTGTCCATTCAAAAATGAATACCCAATAGGTGATTTTCGTCAATTCCTATGCGTCAGCGTCGTGGCCTATCCTGCCCACAGATCACCAAAAGGAGAGATGAGATGACCAAAACGATCCTTGTTCTGGGCGGCTCGGGCCGGTTCGGGCGCAACATCGCCGAAACCTTTGCCGCGGCAGGATGGCAGGTGCGCGGGTTCAACCGGGGGCGCGACGACCTGGACCGCGCGGCCGAAGGCGCCGACGTGATCGCGATGGGGTGGAACCCGCCCTATCACCGCTGGGCTGATGAATTGGCCGCCCAACATGCGCAGGTGCGGCGCGTGGCCTTGCGGCATGATTGCACCGTGCTGCTGCCCGGGAATGTCTATATTTACGGCGACCAAAGCGGCCCGGTCTGGACCGAGTCCACGCCCCACACGGCCACCAATCCGATGGGGCGTCTGCGGATCGAGATGGAGGCCGCCTATCGTGACGAGGGCGTGCGCACGATCCTGCTACGTGCGGGCGATTACCTGGATACCGTGCCCTCGGGCAATTGGTTCGACCAGATCCTGGCCAAGCGGATCGGGCGCGGCATCTTCCTCTATCCGGGGGCGATGGACGTGCCGCATGCCTGGGCTTTCCTGCCCGATGTGGCGCGCGGCTTTCTGGCGCTGACCGAGGCGCGCGAGACGCTGCCACGTTTCGCGGATATCCCGTTTCCCGGCTACACGTTGTCGGCGCAGCAGATGACCGAGGCGCTGGCGCAGGTCACGGGCCGCCCCGTGCGGCTAAAGCCGGTGGCGTGGTGGCAGCTGCGCCTGGCGCAACCGTTCATGCCGTTCATCAAGGGCATGTTCGAAATGCGCTATCTCTGGTCGCTGCCGCAGCAACTGGATGGTGCACGCTTTGCCGCGCTGGTGCCGGGGTTTCGGCACACGCCGCTGAACGAGGCATTGGCGCAGGCGATTGCGCCGCTGCGCTAGGGCGTGATCTGGATATCGGCCCAGACCAGGCGGTGGCGGCTGGCGGCAAGGGCATGGGGGGCCAGCGGGTCGTCAGGGCCGGGCCAGGCCACGCCGCTGGCCCGCACGATCAGGTCGGACGAGGGCAAAACGTAGCTGACACGCATGGCGCCCAGGCCCAGATCGCTCCAATCGACGGTTGCGGTGCCGTGCGCGCCTTGCGGCGCCAGAGGGTGCAGGCGCGGATCGGCCAGCAGGGCGCGGATGGCCTGGCGGCGGCCCTTGCCACGGTCGGGATCGATATTGGCCACGCCCATTACGGCGAAGCGCGCCTCGGGCGCGGGGCCAAGCGCGCCGTCCAGAAACACCTGCCAGAACCTGATTTCATCGGCATTGCGCAGGCCATTGCGATCCTCGGGGCCATCGAAGACGGGCGGGCTGGCATGGAAGGCCAGCACCCAGAACGGCCCGCCCGGTGCGGCGATCGGCACCGCCCAATGCCCGACCGAAGACAGCCGCTGCACCGCCTGGGCTTGTTCCGATGGAAAGGGCGCGCCTTTGACTTGCGGCAAGGTGGCGCCCGGCAGATCGCGCCACAAAAGCCCGGTGAAATCGCGCGCCGCGGTGGCGTCGATGGGGAATTTCGACAGCAGCAGCATCCCGCCCTCGCCACGAAAGCGGCCATAGCCCTGTGCATCGGCTGCGCGGCCCGGGCGGCCGTCGCCGTTCATGTCTAACCCGGTCGGCACGCCGGTATTGGGCGCGGGGGCATAGAGATGCGCCAGCGGCAGCCCCGCCTGCTGGAGCGCGGTTTGCAGCGCGCCCGCGGTGGCAAGGCCGGCATCGTGATCGACATTTTGCAGCAGCAGGATGTCGGGGCGCAACGCCGAGAGCAGGCCGACGATGGCCGCCACCTGCCGGTCTTGGCCCTTGCGGATGTCGCGCAGCAACAGGCCGGGGCCCTTGCGCGTCAATTCGGCGTTGAAGGTGGCGATACGTATCGTTTCGGCGCGACCGGGAAGGGCAAGCGCCAGGGCCAGCAACAGGCCAAGGATCAGACGGTTTGCAAACCCTCGGCCTCGCCCTCGCCATCCGCGGCCTCGGCGGCGGCATAGGCGCGTTCGCGTTTTTGCAGGATCATCTGCGCGATGCGGTTCATCGCCATGCCACGGATCATCAGGCCGGCCGGCAAAAGTGCCCATAGTGATACGACCCAGATCAGGGTTTGCGGGTTTCTAAGGATCATCGGGTCAATCACGCCCGAGGCGATCTTGGTGATCGCCGGGATCAAGAATGGCAGCAAGAAGCCTAACACAAGGTTAATCAAACCGTGGCGCTGTAACCGCGTGACCACGTCGCGGCCCGCTGTCGGATCGAAAAGCGGCAGGTTGACCCAGACATTGAAAGCGCCGTTGCGCGCCGGCCAATCCTTGACGCGGACAAGGAAAAAGAACACCGCAACGATCAGCAACGCCATGAAATAGGCAAAACCGGCCGTGTCGCGCATGACCTGCACCAGCCGGTCGGGCGCATCCGGCGGCAGCACCAGCTGCATCAGGCGCACGGGCGAAAACGGCACGTCCAGCCAATCGGCGGTCAGGCCGGCGACGGATGCCGCGATCGCGCTGACCGTCGTGCCATCGCCGCGGTTGGTGCTGACCGCGCACAGGACGGCGACCGTCAGGAACAGCGCGCCGAAGCGCAGCCTGTTGATCGGCGGGGCATAGCGGAATTCCACGAAGCTGGGATAGGCGCTGTTGTATTCCAGGAACACAAGCAGGGCGACCACAAGCGCGACCAACACGACGATCTGCGTGCCATCATGGCTTGTGCTGGGCAGCACAAGCGCGGGCAGTGCGACAAGCACAGCCACAAGGATGGCGCGTAAAAGCGCGTTGATCAGCTGGGTGATCACTGCCCGTTCCCTTCAACTTGGCCAGACGTGATACGATGCCACGCCCTTTTTCCAATTTGACGCCGCCGTAGCCAGCGGGCTGCCTCATTCTTGCCCAATTGTTGCCTTCTTTCGCCCAATTCCTCAAGACGCCTCTTATTATGACACAATCATTTGGGCGTTTTCATGGAGAAACTGGTGCGGCAATGCATCATTTATGCGCGGGATTTGTGTAAACTC
>JAASTF010000146.1 GCA_021767525.1 Paracoccaceae bacterium | reverse complement strand
CATCGGGCGCTCCGTCTTGCGGGGGCAGGGGATTGCTGTAGTCTTTCGCAGGTGCCTTGCCGGGATCAAGCCATGCGTGCCGTCGCCCTTGTCATTTTGGTGTGCTGTGCCACCCTGACCGCTGCGCAGGACGCGCGGCCCGAGCTGCTGGCCGCGCAACAGGCGTTTCTGCAAGGCGATGCCGAGGCGGCGTTGACCGTGATCGAACCTGCCGCACGCGCCGGCGATCCGCTGGCGCAGATGCTGCTGGGCACCGCCTATGATACCGGGCATGGCAAGGATCAAAGCGCGCGACTGGCGCGCGATTGGTTCACCCGCGCCGCCGAACAGGGGCACGGGCCGGCCCAACTGGCGCTGGCGGTGATGGCGCTGGAAGGGCGCGGCGAAATCGCACCGGACATCGATGCCGCGCGCGACTGGCTGGATCGGGCGATGGGGCAGGGCGTGCCGCAGGCCTTTCTTTTGCGCGCGCAGATGATGTTGGATGGCACCGACAAACCCGAAAATCCCGCCGCGGCCGCGGCCCTGCTGATCGCGGCGCTGGAATTGGGGGCGCCGCAGGCGGGGCTGACCCTGGCGGCGATGTATGCCGAGGGCAGCGGCGTTGAAAAGGATCCGGCCCGCGCCCGCGCCGTGCTGGCGCAGGCGGCGCGGCTGGGCCATCCGCCGGCGATGGCGCAACTGGCCGTGATGCACGAGTTGGGGCAGGGCGGCCCGACCGACCCCGCGGCCGCCTTTGCGCTGTATCAAGAGGCGGTGAACCTGGGTGATCCCGGCGCGGCGGTGAACCTGGCGTTGTTCATGCAGCAGACCGAGGGCTATTGGACCGACCCGCCGCTGGCCCATGCCTATTGCCTGTGGGGAAGCGAAAACGCCCCGGCGGATGTGGCCGAACAATACAGCCAGCAATGCGCCACGTTGGCCGAGGGTCTGACCGACGAACAGCGGGCCGAGGGCGCGCGGCTTGCCGCGACCTTCTAACCCTCGTCGATGAACCGCACCTTGCCGATATAGGGCAGGTTGCGGTTGCGCTGGCCATAATCGATGCCGTAGCCCACGACGAATTCATCGGGAATTTCAAACCCGATCCAATCCGCCTTGACGCTGGTTTCGCGGCGCGTGGGCTTGTCCAGAAGCGCAATACAGCGCAACTTGCGGGGCTTGCGCGCCTTCAAAAGGCCGATCACGTGATGCAGCGTGTGGCCGGTATCGACGATATCCTCAACCACCAGAACATCGCGCCCCTCGATCGCGCCGCGCAGATCCTTCAGGATCTTGACCTCGCGGCTTGATTCCATCGCGTTGCCATAGCTTGACGCCTCAAGGAAATCGACCTCCACATTCATGTCCAGCTCGCGCACCAGGTCGGCGATAAACACGAAAGACCCGCGCAGCAGCCCCACGACAACCAGCTTTTCGGTATCCGCGAATTCGGCCTCGATCAGCCGCGCCAGCTCTTCGATCCGCGCGGCGATCTGCTTGGCCGAGATCATCGTGTCGATGACATATGGACGCTGCACCGGTTGCCCCCCTTGCTTTTTCCGGCGCAGAATACGAAATGAGGCCCCACTGTCACGACAAAAAGAGGCGCCATGCCCACCCACGCCGAGACACGCAGGCTGCCCTATACAGCCCAGCAGATGTATGACCTGGTCGCCGATGTGGCGTCTTATCCCAAGTTCCTGCCGTGGTGCGCCGCCGCGCGCGTGCGCAGCGTCACGCCCCAGGACGATGGTAGCGAGGTGATGCAGGCCGACCTGGTTATTTCGTTCAAGGTGTTCCGCGAACGCTTTGGCAGCCAGGTGGTGCTCTGGCCCGAAGACCGGAAAATCCACACCGAATACCTGGATGGGCCATTCAAATACATGAAATCCAATTGGGAATTCAAGGATGTGGACGGCGGAGTTGATGTATCCTTTGACGTGGATTTCGAGTTTCGCAACCGTCTGCTGCAAGGCGCCGCATCGATGTTCTTTTACGAGGCGATGCAGCGCATCGTGCGCGCCTTCGAATCCCGCGCGCAAGAGCTTTATGGAAAGACCGGAGCATGAGCATTACAAAACACGTCGCGGAATTCACTTATGAAACCCGTGGTCAGGATGTGACGCCCGACGCCGCGCTGATGGCGCGTCTTTCGCTTTTGGATTGGATCGCCGTGGGCCTTGCCGGGCGGGACGAGCCTGTTGCCCGCATCACTCGCGACATGGTGCTGGACGAGGGCGGCACCGCCCAGGCCAGCCTGTTCGGCAGTGATACCCGGGTGCCCGCGCGCGCAGCGGCATTGGCCAACGGCGCAGCCAGCCACGCGCTGGATTACGACGACACGCATTTCGCCCATATCGGCCACCCGTCGGTGGCGGTCTTTCCGGCGGCACTGGCCGTGGCGCAGGCGCGCGGTGCCTCGGGTGCCGATTTCCTGCACGCGGCGCTTTTGGGGATCGAGGCGTCGATCCGCGTGGGCGTCTGGCTGGGCCGCGCGCATTACCAGACCGGCTTTCACCAGACGGCCACCGCCGGTGCGTTTGGTGCGGGCCTGGCCGCGGCGCGCCTGATGGGCCTGGGGGCAGGGGGCATGGCGATGGTCTTGGGCCTTCTGGCGACGCGCGCCAGCGGGCTGAAATCGCAATTCGGCACGATGGGCAAACCCTTTAACGCCGGTCTTGCCGCCGCCAACGGGGTCGAGGCGGCCCAGCTGGTCGCCAAGGGTTTCGTCGCCAACCCGGACGCCTTGGAAAGCCCCCAGGGCTTTGGCCCGACCCATGCCGGAGAAAGCATAAATTCCGCCATGCAAGGTATTGGCAAAGAGTGGCTTTTCGAAACGATCAGCCACAAGTTCCACGCTTGTTGCCACGGGCTGCACGCCGCGCTCGAGGCGCAGGCCACCCTTCTGCCGATCGCGCCCGACAGCATTCGAACCATCTCGGTCACCACGCATCCGCGCTGGATGACCGTGTGCAACCAGCCGGCGCCGACCACGGGGCTGGGCGCCAAGTTCAGCTATACCACCGTGCTGCCGATGCAAATCCTCGGCCACGATACCGCGCGGCTGGACAGCTATACCGACGCGGTTTGCGCCGATCCGGATGTTCAAGCCTTGCGTGCAAAGGTGTCCGTGACGGCCGACGACAGCCTGAGCGAAACCCAGGCGCGCGTCAGGATCGACACGACCGATGGCCCACACGAGGCCAGCTTTGATCTGGATGCGCCGATGCCCATCGCCACGCGACAAGACAAGCTGCGCCTGAAAGCCGAAAGCCTGCTGGGCGACTCGCGCGCGGGTGCTGTGTGGGACATTATCGAAAAGGGGGCCGACCCCGATGCCATTGGTGCCACGCTTCACGGCTGACCAACGGCAATCCAATAATCGCATAATCAGTATTATGTAAATAAAAATCGTCCGAACACAAGGCATTTCCCGAAACTCGACAAATCCGAAAGCCCCCCGTATCTTTTTGCCAGATAATCCTTTTCCCGTGTATCTGTGCCCATGATCAGCAGTCGTTATCTCGATGCGCTTGTGACCGCGCCCTCCATCGAAGAGCTTTGGAAGCTGCATACGCAGCGGATGGAAAGCTATGGCTTCGATCGGCTGCTTTACGGTTTCACGCGCTATCGCTCGGGCGCGTCACTGGGCGATCCGGATGATTTCGTGATCCTGACGAACCATCCCGACAGTTACACCGACGGGTTCATTCGCGGTGGCCTGTACAAACACGCGCCGATGACGAAATGGGCCATGGACAACGAAGGCGCCTGCAGCTGGCGCGTGATGGCCGAACGCATCGCCCGCGACACGCTGAGCGACGAGGAAAAGCAGGTCGTCGCCTTCAACCTGTCGCACAAGGTTCACGCGGGCTATTCGATCAGCTTTCGCTCGATCTCGCCGCGGTCAAAGGGCGCGATCGCGCTGACCGCGCGGCCCGACATGGTGCAGGACCAGGTCGATGCCATCTGGGACGAGCACGGGCGCGACATCCAGGTGATGAACAATATCGTGCATCTCAAGGTGATGACCCTGCCCCATTTCGGCCAGTCACGGATGCTGACCAAACGCCAGCGCGAGGTGCTGGAATGGGTCGGTGACGGCAAAACCACGCAGGACATCGCAACGCTTCTGGGCCTGACCGTGGCGACGGTGGAAAAGCACATGCGCCTCGCGCGCGAGGCATTGAGCGTGGAAACCACGGCCCAGGCGGTGCTGAAAGCGGCGTTTCAAAACCAGATGTTCGTTCTGGAGCCGTGAAAAAAGCGTGAAAACCACGCTGGTAGGGATTCCCATACTTCCATGACCTTAGGGAAAGCGGCATGCTGATCCCGTTCCGTGAGTGGTGGCTTTATCAGCCTTGGAACATCAGGGCCGGATCCTTGCGATTACAAGGCTCTCCGGCCCGTTTTTCCCGGGAAGGCCCGCGTATGTTCCGCGCGGCGTTCCTGGACGGTCGGGCCCTCTCATCCCCATTGTCTTGGGGCTCGACCAAGTTTCGGACGGTGCCATTCCCAAGGGGAATGGCACCGCGCCACCCTGCCCCGCAATCCGAATGACCCTGCGGCGCCCGCGTTGGCGCGCCGCCGAAAACGTAAAACGGCGACGCCCCGTGGGGCGCCGCCGCTTGATGTTGGCAATCCGTGCTGCGGGCGATCAGCCCTGCGCGGCCTTGGCGACCTCGGCGGCAAAGTCTTCTTTCTCGACTTCGATACCTTCGCCGACCTCAAGCCGGACAAAGCCGGTGATCGTGGCGCCGGCTTCTTTCGCAGCGGCCTCGACCGTCAGGTCGGGGTTGATGACAAAGTTCTGGCCCAGCAGGGTCACCTCGCTGAGAAACTTTTTCATGCGGCCTTCGATCATCTTTTCGATGACCTGCTCGGGCTTGCCGGATTCGCGCGCGATGTCGATCTGCACCTGGCGCTCTTTGTCGATCACGGCCTGGTCCAGGTCGTCGGCCGACAGCGAGGCCGGGTTCACCGCGGCGATATGCATGGCCACTTGCTTGCCAAAGGCTTCGTCACCACCGGTCATGGCGACCAGAACGCCGATCTTGCCCATGCCGTCGCCGACGGCGTTGTGCACGTAGGACACAACGGTATCGCCTTCGATCTTGGCCATGCGGCGCAGCGACATGTTCTCGCCGATGGTGGCGATCTTGTCGGTGATGGTGTCTGCCACGCTCTTGCCGCCCAGGTCGGCGGCTTTCAGCGCCTCGATATCGTCGGCGCCCATTGCGGCCCCGGCGATTTTCTTGACCATGTCCTGAAATTCGGCGTTCTTGGCGACGAAATCGGTCTCGGCGTTCACCTCGACCGCGACGCCGCAACCGCCTTCGACTTGCACGGCCACCAGGCCCTCGGCCGCGGTGCGGCCCGATTTCTTGGCGGCTTTTGCCAGGCCCTTGGTGCGCAGCCAGTCAACCGCTGCCTCCATGTCGCCGTCGTTTTCGGTCAGCGCCTTCTTGGCGTCCATCATGCCTGCGCCCGTCTTGTCGCGCAGTTCTTTCACCAGTGCTGCTGTGATCGCCATCTCGGGATCTCCCAATATGTCTGTCTGAATGTTGTGCAGGGCGCGCGTGCCTGTGCAGGTATCAAACGCGCGCCCCATGTCGGTTCCGTGACGCGCAAAGCCCGCGCGCCGGGAAAACTCAGGCCTCGGCGTTCTCGGCCACGGCCTCTTCGGTCGGCGCGGCTTCGAGTGCGCCCAGGTCGACGCCGGCGGCGCCCAGCTGTGCCTGCATACCGTCCAGCGCGGCGCGGGCCACCAAGTCGCAATACAGCGAAATGGCGCGGCTGGCGTCGTCGTTGCCGGGGATAATATAGTCGATGCCCGCGGGCGAGCAGTTGGTATCGACCACGGCCACCACGGGGATGCCCAGCTTGTTGGCTTCGGCCACGGCCAGCGCTTCCTTCTTCACGTCGATGACGAACAGCATGTCCGGCACGCCGCCCATTTCACGGATGCCGCCCAGCGAGGCCTGCAGCTTTTGCTGGTCGCGCTCCATGTTCAGGCGCTCTTTCTTGGTCAGGCCCTCGGCGCCCTGCTCCATCTGCTCGTCGATCTGCTTGAGGCGGTTGATCGACTGGCTGACGGTCTGCCAGTTGGTCAGCGTGCCGCCCAGCCAACGGTGGTTCATGTAATACTGGGCGCATTTTTCAGCCGCTTCCGCGATCGGCTGGCTGGCCTGGCGCTTGGTGCCGACGAACAGCACGCGGCCGTTCTTGGCCACGGTTTCGCGGATCGCGTTCAGCGCCGCGTCCAGCATCGGGACGGTCTGCGTCAGGTCGAGAATGTGGATGCCATTGCGCGCGCCATAGATGAACTCGCCCATCTTGGGGTTCCAACGCTGCGTCTGGTGGCCGAAGTGAACGCCAGCTTCCAACAGCTGACGCATGGAGAACTCGGGAAGAGCCATGTCTTTTTCCTTTCCGGTTTGCGCCTTGGCGGGGGTGATAGCGCGGATGCGCCAACCGGTGGACCGTATGGGGATGTCTCCCCCAAGGGCCCGACCCCGCCTGCGGGATTAAGTGGCGCGCGTATACAGGCCGATTTCCCGATGCGCAACCCTGCAAACGCGCAAAAAGCCTAGCGATCGCGAATCCTGCGCGATCTGACCCGCGTCGCACCCCGCAAAAGCAGCCCCAGCGCCACGCCAACGGCGATGGCAACGGCAAGATCGGCCAGCACGGTCAGCACAAGCGTGACCAGCAGCAACAGCAGCTCGGACCGGGGCAAGGCCAGATAGCCGCGCCACAGGTGGGGCTCGGACATGTTCCAGGCGGTCAGGATCAGCAACGCCGCCAGCGCAGGCATCGCCAACATGCCGGCCAGCGGGGCGGCAAAGCTGAGGATTGCCAGCACCACGAGCGCATGAACCATCCCGGCCACCGGTGTGCGCCCCCCTGCCCTGACATTCGTGGCGGTGCGCGCGATGGCGCCCGTCGCAGGCAAACCGCCGAACAGGGCCGATCCGATATTCGCCGCACCCTGCGCCATCAGTTCGGCATTGGGCCGGTGGCTGTCGCGGATCATGCGGTCTGCGACCATCGCGGACAGCAGCGACTCGATGGCGGCCAGGAATGCGATCAGAACCGCCGAGGGCAACATCTCGACCACCTTCGACAGTTCCGGCACTTCGAAATGGGGAACCGGCAGTCCGGCAGGCAGCGCGCCGAACCGGTCGGCGAGGGTTTCGACCGGCCAATCCAGCAGCAGCGCCACCCCCGATCCCAGGCCAACCGCCACGATCAGGCCGGGAAAGGACGGCGCAAGCCGCCGTAACGCCACGATCAGACCGCCGGTCAGCGCGGCGATGGCCAGCGCTTCGGGGCCGAGCGTATCGCGCGCCTCCCACAGGGCGGCCAGCTTCGGCAGGAATTCGGCCGGAACCTCCGCCAGGCTCATCCCCAGCGCGTCCTTCAACTGGCTTGTCGCGATGATCACCGCGAT
>JAASTF010000145.1 GCA_021767525.1 Paracoccaceae bacterium | reverse complement strand
ACCTTCGGGCACCAGGTATCCGATCTCGGACAGGAAGGCGCGATAGGCATTGGCATCACGCGGGGTATTCACGCGCTCGCGGTGCCAGGCGTCGATTTTTTGCTGAATCTCGGCGCGTTTCCGCAAAAGCGTGGCGTTCTTGGGCCCCTGCGTATGGGCGATGTCCGACAGCCCTTTCCAAAAGGCATCCGCGTCGACGCCGGTGCCGGGCAGCGCCTGCGTTTCAATGAAATCGGCCAGCTCGGCCGCGACCTGAAGCCCGTGTTTTTCGACCCGTGCCATAGCGTCCCCCGTGTTGGTTTGGTTCAGGATTAGGGCAGAAGTTTCCTATAGGCAACAAGTGTGGTCATGTTTTTTTACCAATTTCAGCGCAGGTGTTTCAAAAAAATGGACAAGACAACCGCAGTCATTTGGGCTTTTGCTTTGATACAGGGCGCTCGCGCCGGCACCGGTCCGAGCAGTATCGCACCTCGTCCCAAACCCGCGCCCATTTCTTGCGCCAGGAAAAAGGCCGCCCGCAGGTGGCGCAGATCTTGGTGGGCAGGTCGCCCTTGCGGCGCATCTTGGTCATAGGTCGAACTTCATCTGCCGGTCGGGCGCGTGGCGCGGTTCGGGGTCGCGGATGAAATGGCCGCTGCTGTCCTTGCGGCTGGCGTGTTTCTGCACGATGGCCTGTGCGGTCTGGCGAAACCCCTCGCCCTTGCGCACGGCCCAAACCGCCTCGCGCGCGGCGCGGGCGGCCTGCTTCACATCGACCAGCGGTTCGGGATAGGTGCGCCCCAGGATGCGGCCGGCCTGCGGCCAGAGCCACGGCTCTTGTAGATACTCATCCGGCACCTCGGCCAGTTCGGGCAGCCAGCGGCGGGTAAAGATGCCGTCCGGGTCTTGGTCATGGCCCTGTTTCACGGGGTTGTAGATGCGGATCGTGTTCATGCCGGTGGTGCCCGATTGCATTTGCACCTGGCTCCAGTGAATCCCCGGCTCGTAGTCGGTGAACAGCCGCGCCAGCACCGGCCCGGTGGCGCGCCAATCCAGCCAAAGGTGATAGGACGCCACCGCCATCACCATGCTGCGCATGCGGAAATTCAGCCAGCCGGTGTGGTTGAGATACCGCATACAGGCATCGACAAAGGGCAGCCCGGTCTGCCCCGTGGCCCAGGCGTGCAGGCGCGCGGCGTCGGGCTCGGACGGGCGCAGCCCTTCGTATGCGGGATGCAGGCAGCGCCATTCGATCTCGGGCTCGTCCTCCAGCTTTTGCATGAAATGATCGCGCCAGGCGAGCCGCGACTGGAACGAGCGGACCGAGCCGGGCCAGCCCCTTTGCCCCTTGACCTCGCGCGCGCGGGCCATGCCGGCCTGCGCCACCTCGCGCCCCGACAGCGTGCCAAAGGCCAGATGCGGCGACAGGCGCGAACAGGCGTCTTCGCCCGTCAGGGGCGAGGACATGGCGCTGCGATAGTCGCGCCCGCGCGTGTGCAGGAAACTGTCCAGCAGGGCCAATCCCACCCCTCGCCCGCCGTTTTGACGATCCGGGCACGGGTCCTCGGCCAGGCCAAGCGTGGCGGCATCCGGCAAAGGATCGCTGTCGACGCCCGCCACAAATCGCAACGGCGGCACGGGCAATTGCCGCTGGCGGATGAACCGTTCGCGCCGCGCGGCCCAGCCGTCGCGTCCCTTCAACCGGCGCACGACGCCGGATTGGGCCAGCTCGTGCCATTCCACGCCCTGCCCGCGCGCCCAGTCGCCCACGGCACGGTCGCGGGCATAGGTCCAGGCGTTCCCGGTTTCCTCGTGGCTGATTAGGTGGCGCGCACCATGCCGCTGGCGCAGGCTGTCCAGCACGTCGACCGCATCGCCAAGGCGCACCACCAATGCGCCGCCCGTCTGGCGTAAGGCGGCATCCAGCACGGCAAGGCTTTCGCACAGAAACGAAAATTGGCGGCCGGACGCGTCGGTCTGCCGCCAAAGATCGGGTTCTATGATGTACAAAGGGATGACCGGCCCCATCTCCGCCGCGCGGGTCAGGGCCGGGCTGTCCTTCAAGCGCAGATCACGCTTGAACCAATAGATAACCGGGTCTGCCATGCGCCTGAACCTAGCGGTCCGCGCAGCGCCGGAAAGGGATTAATCGGCGGGCACCTCTTCACCTGTCCGGCCGTCAATCCGCGTTTCTGGCGTTTCTGGCGACTGGCCGTTAATGATGACCCAGCCCACGAAAATCACCAGCAGAAGCGCGACAAAACCTATGGCGCCCTTGATGCCCAAAAGGGACGGTTTGTGCTTTTCTTCTTGTTTCTCGACATTGGTATTCGGTGCCGACATGACTGTCCTCCGTTTCTTCTTGCGGTTTCGCCCTGCTCCCATTGAAGCCGCGTCAGCATCGCTCTAACGTCTCGGGCAACCCGTCTAAATCTCACTGGAGCGCCTCGCGATGAAAGACGCCTCTCCCCAAACGATCTATCTTGCCGATTACACGCCGCCAGCGTTCCTGGTGGAAAAAACCCACCTGACCTTTCACTTGAACCCCGAAAAAACCCGCGTTGTCAGCCGGATAGAGTTTAAACCTAATCCCAGCTCACAATCGGGTGAATTTTTCTTACATGGCGAGAACCTGGCCCTGATCGGCGCCAAGATCGACGGGGTGCCGGTGACGCCGGATGTCACGGATACCGGCCTGACCTGCGATGTGCCGAACGCCCCCTTCACGTGGGAGGCCGAGGTCGAGATCAACCCTGCTGCCAACACCGCGCTTGAAGGGCTTTACATGTCGAACGGCATGTACTGCACCCAGTGCGAGGCCGAGGGATTTCGCAAGATCACCTATTACCCCGACCGCCCCGACGTGATGGCCCCCTTCACCGTGCGGATCGAGGGCCCGCACCCCGTGCTGCTGTCCAACGGCAACCCGGTGGGCGCGGGCGATGGCTGGGCCGAATGGCACGATCCCTGGCCCAAACCCGCCTATCTGTTCGCGTTGGTCGCGGGTGAGCTGGTGAACCACCCCGACAGGTTCACCACCAAATCCGGCCGCGAGGTCGAGTTGAACATCTGGGTTCGCCCCGGCGACGAGGGCAAGTGCGCCTTCGGCATGGAAGCCCTTAAAAAATCGATGAAATGGGACGAAGACGTATATGGCCGCGAATACGATCTGGACGTGTTCAACATCGTCGCGGTCGACGATTTCAACATGGGCGCGATGGAGAACAAGGGGCTGAACATCTTCAACTCGTCCTGCGTTCTGGCCAGCCCCGAAACCAGCACCGACATGAATTTCGAGCGGATCGAGGCGATCATCGCGCACGAGTATTTCCACAATTGGACGGGCAACCGCATCACCTGCCGCGATTGGTTTCAGCTGTGTTTGAAAGAGGGGCTGACCGTCTTTCGCGACAGCCAATTCACCGCCGACATGCGCAGCGCGCCGGTGAAACGCATCAGCGACGTGATCGCCCTGCGCGGCAGGCAATTCCGCGAGGATAACGGCCCGCTGGCGCACCCGGTGCGGCCCAGCAGCTTTGTCGAGATCAACAACTTCTACACCGCCACCGTTTACGAAAAGGGCGCCGAGCTGATCGGGATGCTCAAGCGGCTGGTGGGGGATGAGGCTTATGCCCGCGCGCTGGACCTGTATTTCGACCGCCACGATGGTGACGCGGCCACGATCGAAGATTGGCTGCAGGTGTTCGAGGACGCCACCGGCCGCGACCTGAGCCAGTTCAAGATCTGGTACGAACAGGCCGGCACCCCGCGCCTGAAGGTGACGGATGACTTCAAGAACGGCACCTATACCCTTCATTTCGAACAGGAAACGCCACCTACGCCTGGACAAGACAAGAAAGACCCGCGAGTGATCCCCATCGCCGTCGGCCTGCTGAACCCCAATGGCGACGAGGTGGTGCCAACCACCGTGCTGGAAATGACTGAGGGCAGGCAAAGCTTTAGCTTTGACGGGCTGGCGTCGAAACCCGTCCCCTCGATCCTGCGCGATTTCTCGGCCCCCGTGATCCTGCAGCGCGAGACAACGAATGACGAACGCGCCTTTTTGCTGGCCCATGACACCGACCCGTTCAACAAGTGGGAGGCGGGGCGCAACCTGGCGCGCGAGGTGTTGCTCGCGATGGTGCGCGATGGTGCCGCGCCCGATGACGGCTATCTGAACGCGATCCACGCCATGCTGCGCGACGACAGCCTGGACCCGGCGTTTCGCGCGCTGGCCCTGGGCCTGCCCAGCCAGGATGACATCGCCCAAACCCTGCATGAAAGCGGCGCCACGCCCGACCCGCAGGCGATCTGGGATGCCGGCCAGACCTTGCGCCAGGCGATGGCGCAGAAAATGCAGGACACGCTGCCGCGCCTTTACGCCCAGCACCAGGTCACAGACGCCTATCAGCCCGACGCGCAGCAATCGGGCGACCGGGCGCTGGCGAACGCGGTTCTGGGGCTGCTGACGCGGCTGGACGGCGGCGCGCAGGCGCAACGTCAATATGGCGGCGCCGACAACATGACCCAGCAACTGGCGGCCTGGGGCTGCCTTTTGCAGGCTGGCAAGGGCGAAAAGGCGACCGCCGCGTTCTATGACCAGTGGAAAGACGACAGGCTGGTGATCGACAAGTGGTTCAGCCTGCAGATCGTCCACGCCGACCCGGCCGAGGCGGTGGAAACCTGCGCCGCGCTGACGCAGCACGCCGATTTCAACTGGAAAAACCCCAATCGGTTCCGCGCAACGCTGGGCGCTTTGGCCATGTCTCCGGCCGCGTTCCACCGCGCCGACGGGGCGGGCTACGCCTTGCTGGCCGACTGGCTGATCCAGCTTGATCCGGTCAATCCGCAGACAACCGCGCGCATGTGCACCGCGTTCGAAACCTGGGCGCGCTATGACAGCACCCGCCAGGCCCATGCCAAGGCAGCGTTGGAACGTATCCTGGCCACGCCCGAGCTTAGCCGCGACACGACCGAGATGGTCAGCCGCATTCTTGGATCATGAGGGGGAATTTCCAATGACACGCACGCTTTTGATCACGGGCGGCAGCGCCGGCATCGGCGCGGCCTGCGCCCGGCTGGGCGCGGCGCAGGGGCGCGATGTGATCCTGACCTATAATTCCGACCCGGCGGGCGCCGAACAGGTCGCCGCCGATGTGCGCGCGGCGGGGCAAAAGGCGCAGATCGTGCAATGCGACGTGGCACAGCCCGCCCAGATCGACGCGCTGTTCGCCGCGATCGACCCGGCCTGCCCCATCGACCTGGTGAACAACGCCGGCATTGTTGGCAAAACCGCCAGCATCGCCGACCTGACGCCCGAGCGGCTGACCAACATCTTCGCCGTCAACGTGGTGGGCGCGATCCTGGTGGCCAAGGCGGCGGTGGCGCATATGCGCGCCTGCGGCACGCCGGGGCATATCGTGAATGTCTCGTCCGCGGCGGCGCGTCTGGGCTCGGGCAATCAATACGTGGATTACGCCGCCACCAAGGGCGCCATCGACACCTTTACCCTGGGCCTGGCCGACGAGCTGGCGCCCGAGGGCATTCGGGTGAACGCCGTGCGCCCCGGCCTGATCGAAACCGACATTCACGCCAAGGGCGGCGAGCCTGACCGGCTGGCCCGCCTGTCGCATATGGTGCCTATGCGCCGCGCAGGCACGGCGGACGAGGTGGCGCAGTCGATCCTGTGGCTGCTGTCGGATGGCGCGTCCTACGTCACGCGCACGCTGGTCGACGTGGCAGGCGGGCGATGAGCCTGACGCATCGCCGCATCGGCCGCGCCCCGCGCAACATCGCGGTGCTGGCGCTGGTCTGGGCGGTGCTGCTGGCGATGCTTGCGATTCTTGGTGCGGCGATCTGGATCGTGATGTTCCTGTGGCTGTTCACCCTGCCCCTGGCATGGGAGGTCTGGCGCAATCCCGAAAGCCGGCTGGTGTTGGATGCGCATAGCCTGGAGTGGCAGGGCATCCTGGGCGGCGACAGCGTGCCGCTGACCATGATCGAGAAAGTGCGCTTTGACCGACGGCTGGATATGTCGATGCGGGTGACGCTGGTGCTGAAGGACGGGCGCAAGCTGCGCCTGCCGCATGACGTTCTGCCCCCGCCCGAGCGGCTGGAGGCGGCATTGCAGACCCAGGGAATCGCGACCGAGCGGAACCCCTTTTCGCTGATGGGTTAACCCTGATCGGCGTCGGGCACGGGCCGCTCGACCGCGATCAGGCCCAGCTTGCGCGCGGCGGCAAGCGACAGGATGCCGGAATCTAGCCCCTCGGGCGCCTGAAAGCGACGCACGGCGGCGCGGGTGCGGGCGTCCATCTCGCCCGTGGGGGCGCCGCGATAATGGCCGCGCACGGCCAGCGCGCGTTGCAGGCTTTGCACGAAATCGGGCGTCAGCACGTGATCGCACGGTGTTTCGAACCAGGTCTCGCGCCGTTCCTTGACGATCTGCTGGCGCGTTTCGGTGCGATAGATCGGCGGCGTGATGATCGACCCATCGGCCAAGATCTCGGCCGGTTGCACCATGATTTGTTCGGTCACGGTTTCGATGACGGCGGGCGTTTCCGTCTTGCCCCAGCAGGTGCCGGCGGCCGCGCCGGGGGGCGCGGCCTGGAACAGGCGTGTCACCTCGGGCTCGGCGCCGGGCATGGACGGCAGCGACGCCTGACAGCCCGCCAAGGCGGTCACAGCGGCCAGTACGGCCAAGGGACGGAACGGGATGCTCATCTGCTCATCACCTCGTTGCTGGCCTCTGTCAGGGCCATTTGCGCGTAACCTACCCGGTTTCGCCCGGCAAAGAAAGCGCCGCGTCCTCGTCCAGCAGCCGGTCGAGCAGGGGCGAGATATCCTCGATCTCTTCGGCGATCACATGGGTCACGCCGGCCTCGCGCTGCAACCGCCCCGTCACGCGCAGCAGCCGCCCGGCGATCACCGCGCGGCGGAACCGTTCGTACATCTTGCGCCAGACGATGATGTTCACCACGCCGGTTTCATCCTCGAGCGTCAGGAAAATCACCCCCTTGGCGGTGCCCGGGCGCTGCCGCAGGATCACCAGCCCCGCCACGGTGACGCGCGCGCCCTGCGGCGGGCGATCCAGCCACGCGGCCACCAGCGCCGCGGGCGGGCGCGGCCAATCCTGCGAATTATCCGGGCGTGGGGCGAAATACATGGGAACAAAAATAGAACATGTGACGCTTTATGCAAGGCACACAAGGCTGCGGCATAAAATGGGCTGGAACGGGCGGCGATGCTTGGCTAGGAACGGCAGCGAACGCATCTGGGGAGAGCACCGCACATGGCCAAGATTACCTATATCGAGCACAACGGCACCGAACATGTCGTCGAGGTCGCCAATGGCATGACCGTCATGGAAGGCGCGCGCGACAACAACATCCCGGGCATCGAGGCCGATTGCGGCGGCGCCTGCGCCTGCTCGACCTGCCATGTCTATGTCGCGCCGGATT
>JAASTF010000144.1 GCA_021767525.1 Paracoccaceae bacterium | reverse complement strand
TTCGGCGGGCAGATCGCTTTGCAGCGTCAGCGCCCGGAAACCGGCGATCTGGCGATAGATCTGCGGAATGTCGCCGTTGGCGGCCACCTGGTTCAGAAGGTCGGCAGCCTGCGCGTCATTGCCCGCGGTTACCAGCTCGCCCGCGCGGGCAAAGGCCAGAACCGCCTGTTGGCCGGGGCCGTCGGTGGGCACCTCTGCCAAGGCGGCGGCACGGTCTTGCGCCGCGTCCACGTCCAGCGCGGCCAGCATCGCGTCGCCCAGGGCCTCGGCCTGCGCGCGCTCTTGCGCCTTGCGGTATTCGTTGAAAGCGGCGCCGCCGACGATCAGCAGAACCGCCACGATGCCGATCCAGCCATAGCGGCGGAAATACCCGAACAAACGGTCCCGGCGGACCTCTTCGGTCACTTCGTCAATGAAACTGTCGGTGTCGCTCACGCCCGTGCCTCGTCTTCGTTTCCCCCCTCTTAGCCGCTCGTCCCCGCGCTGCCAAGGCCCCCGTTTTGCGCATCCTTCGGGCAGAACGCCGGGTTTCTTGCGCATCATCCCGGAAAAGAGTAATCTGAACCGATTAGTTTAGCGTATCCCGTTGCAATGGCGCGGAACGCCAATAAAAAGACAGCGCGTGCCCGCGCAGGCCATAGCAGCGATAGGAAACCCGATGCGCCCAATACCCATCCTTACCGCCATTCTGGTGATGATGACGCTGTATCTTGCGGTGATGGAGCGTGACGCGCTTTTTGCGCTGGCCACCTCGGGCGAGGTGCCGACGCTTGATGACCTGGCCGATCCCGGCCCCTCGGTCCAGGTCGAGGTGGCGCAGACCGACGGCGCGGCCGATGTCGATGCCATGCCGGGCGATACGCCGGTGCGCGTGGTCGTGCGCCGCTCGCAGGCGCAGGTGATCGACAGCGCGGTGATCCTGCGCGGCGAAACCCGCGCCGCCCGCACCGTGGAAATGCGTGCCGAAACCTCGGGGCTGGTGGTGTCCGAGCCGCTGCGCAAGGGCGCGTTCGTCGACCAGGGCCAGACCCTGTGCCGGATTGACGAGGGCACGCGCACCGCCACCCTGGCCGAGGCCGAGGCGCGCCTGGCCGAGGCCAAGGCCCGCGGCCCCCAAGCCAGCGCCCAGCTGGCCCAGGCCGAGGCGCAGCTGCGCGAGGCCGAGCTGAACCGCACCGCCGCCGCACGCCTGTCGGAAGACGGTTTTGCCTCGGAAACCCGCGTCGCCGCGACCGAGGCCGCGGTCAGCGCCGCCCAAGCCGCCGTCGAAGCCGCGCGAACCGGGCTGGAATCGGTCAAATCCGGCGTGCAATCGGCCCAGGCGTCGGTGGCCGCCGCGCAAAAGGAAATCGACCGCCTGACCATTGCCGCGCCCTTCGCCGGGCTGCTGGAAAGCGATACCGCCGAACTGGGCAGCCTGATGCAGCCGGGATCGCTTTGCGCGACGATCATCCAGCTCGATCCGATCAAGCTGGCGGGCTATATCCCCGAAACCGAGGTGTCGCGGGTCGAGGTCGGTGCGCTGGCCGCCGCGCGCGTCACAGGCGGGCGCGAATTGCGCGGGCGCGTCACCTTCCTGTCGCGCTCGGCCGATCCGACGACGCGCACCTTTCTTGTGGAAATCGACGTGCCCAATGGCGATCTTTCGATCCGCGACGGCCAGACCGTCGAGATCATGATTCAGGCCGAAGGCACCAATGCGCATCTTCTGCCGCAATCGGCCCTGACACTGGACGATACCGGCGCTCTGGGCGTGCGGATCGTGGGTGATGACAATCGGGTGGATTTCGTGCCGCTCGACATCGTGCGCGACACGGCGCAGGGGGTCTGGGCCAATGGCCTGCCCGACCAGGCCGATGTGATCGTCGTGGGCCAGGAATATGTCCGCCAGGGCGTGCTGGTCGACCCGACCTATCAACAGGCGCAAGATACCGCCCCGCAGCCGGAGGCCACCGAATGACCGGGATCGTCGATTGGGCCGCATCCCGCGCGCGGATGGTGCTGGCCTTCATCGCGCTCAGCCTGCTGGCGGGCGGCTTTGCCTATACCGGCCTGCCGAAAGAGGGCGAGCCGGATATCGAAATTCCCGCCCTCTTCGTCTCGGTCCCCTTTCCCGGCATTTCGGCCGAAGACAGCGAAAGCCTGCTGGTCAAGGTCATGGAAACCGAGCTGTCCGACCTGGACGGGCTGAAGGAAATGACCTCGACCGCGGCCGAAGGCTATGCCGGCGTGGCGCTGGAATTCGAATTCGGCTGGGACAAGTCGCGCATCATGGCCGATGTGCGCGAGGCGATGAACACCGCCGAGGGCAAGTTCCCCGACGGGTTCGAAAAGTATTCGATCAACGAAATCAACTTCAGCGAGTTCCCGATCATCATCGTGAACCTTACGGGCGACGTGCCCGAACGCACGATGACGCGCGTGGCCCAAGACCTGCAAGACCGGATCGAAGCGCTGGACGCGGTCCTCGAGGCGGGGATCGCCGGCAACCGCGATGAAATGGTCGAAGTGGTGATCGACCCGCTGCGCCTGGAATCCTACAACGTCACCGCGAACGAGCTGATCGACGTTGTGCAGAACAACAACATGCTGGTGCCCGCCGGCGAGGTGGAAACCCCCGAAGGCGCCTTCAGCGTCAAGATACCCAGCAGCTTTGACGAGCCCCGCGACATCTACGCGTTGCCCGTCAAGATCAACGGCGACCGGGTCGTGACGCTGGGCGATTTGGCCGAGATCCGCCTGACCTTCGAGGACCGCACCGGCACCGCGCGCTTCAACGGCGAACCGACGGTCGCCCTGCAGGTGGTCAAGCGCAAGGGCTTCAACCTGATCGACACCGCCGACGAGGTGCGGCGCGTCGTCGATGCCGCCTATGCCGATTTCCCGCAGGATTTGCGCGCCACCGTGCATCTGGGCACCTCGAACGACCAAAGCCGCATCGTCGCCTCGATGGTGGCGCAGCTGGAAGGCTCGGTTCTGACGGCCATCGCGCTGGTGATGATCGTCGTTCTGGCCAGCCTGGGCAGCCGCGCGGCGCTGTTGGTGGGCTTTGCCATCCCCACCTCGTTCCTGCTGTGTTTCGTGCTGTTGGCGGTGATGGGGATCACCATTTCCAACATCGTCATGTTCGGCCTGATCCTGGCCGTCGGCATGCTGGTCGACGGGGCCATCGTGGTGGTGGAATACGCCGACAAGCGCATTTCCGAAGGTGTCGGCCCCATGCACGCCTATGTCGAGGCGGCCAAGCGCATGTTCTGGCCCATCATCAGCTCGACCGCGACCACGCTTTGCGCGTTTTTGCCCATGCTGTTCTGGCCCGGCGTCCCGGGCGAGTTCATGGGGATGCTGCCCGTCACGCTGATCTTCGTGCTGTGCGCCTCGCTGATCGTGGCGCTGATCTATCTGCCGGTGATGGGCGGCGTGACCGGCCGCATCAGCCGCAGCTTTTCGCGCAGTTCCGACTGGCTGCGCGCCCACAGCCCCTGGGCACTGCGCGCGGCGCTGGTGCCCATCGCGCTATACGCGATGTTCCTGGGTGCGATGCAGACGATCAACCCCGACTACCTTTTCACGGCCTTCGGCGCGCAAACGCCGCTGACCGGTGCCGCCGCCGCCTTGCCGGGAATCGTGCTGTTCGTGCTGGCGGCTTTCGCGGCGTCGATCACGCTTAGCGCGGCCAAGATCACATGGCGCCGCCGCCCGGTGCGCGCGGGCAACCGGCGCACGCTGTTTGGTTATGTCATCAAGGCGATCGCGGGCAATCCGGTGATGCCGGTGGTGACCATCGCGCTGGTCGTGGGCTTTGTCGCGGGCGTCTTTGCCTATTTCGGCCAGAACAACAACGGCGTCGAATTCTTCACCGATTCCGAGCCCGAGCAGGCCATTGTCTACGTCCGGGCGCGCGGCAATCTCAGCCTCGAGGAAAAGGATGCGCTGGTCGCGCAGGTCGAAGAGGTGGTGCTGGCGCATCCCGGCATCCTGAACGCCTTTGCCTTCGCCGGCGATGGCGGGCTCGACAACAACACCGGCGGCGCGCAGCCGCCGCTGGATACGATCGGCCAGGTGCAACTGGAAACCATTCCGTGGGAAGATCGCGCCGCCTATGCCGCAGCCCATCCCGACGAGGTGACCCTGGCCCAGCTGGATGGCGACGTGATCATCGACGACCTGACCGCCAAGCTGGAACAAATCCCCGGCATCAAGATCGAGATCCTGGCCCAGGCCCGCGGCCCCGCCAGCGCAAAGCCCGTGCACCTGCGCCTGAAAGGCGACGATTGGGACAACCTGCGCGAGGCGACCGCCCTGGCGCGCGCCCGTTTTGAAGGCACGCCCGGCCTGACCCTGATCGAAGACACGCTGCCCCTGCCCGGCATCGACTGGCAAATCGATGTCGATGTCGAAAAGGCCGGCCGCTATGGCGCGAATGTCGCCACGGTGGGCGCGATGGTGCAGCTGGTCACGCGCGGTCTGCTGCTGGACACGATGCGCGTCGACAGCTCGGACGAAGAGATCGAGATCCGCGTGCGCCTGCCCGAAGACGATCGGGTTCTGTCGACGCTCGACACGCTCAAGGTGCGCACCCAGGATGGGCTGGTGCCGCTGGCCAATTTCATCACGCGGCAGCCGGTGCCCAAGCTGGCCGAGATCAAGCGCGTCGATGGCAAGCGCTATTTCGATGTGAAGGCCGGCGTGCGCGACGGGATGATGGCCTATGAGCTGGTGCCGCTGGATGCCGAGGGCCAGCCACAGCCCGAGAATGCCGTTTCGCTGGGCTTTGGCAACGAAATCACGCCTGAAGACGTGGCCCAGGGCGCGCCCTTCTCGCTGGCGATCACCCAGGCCCGTGGGCCCGCGCTGCAATGGCTCGAAGGCGTTCTGGGCGCACCGGCCCCGACCTATTACTACCTGCCCGACACCGGCGCGCTGTCGCCGCTGGAAATTGCCCGGGCGGTCGAAGCGGGCGAGGCGCGGATCACCGGCGCTCCGATCACCGCGAACGAGCGGATCGAGGTTCTGACCGACTGGCTGAACAGCGGCGCCCTGCCCGCCGATGTCGAATACGAATGGACCGGCGACCAAGAGGACCAGGCCGAAAGCCAGGCTTTCCTGCAATCGGCCTTTGCCGCGGCGCTGGGGCTGATGTTCATCATCCTGCTGGCGCAGTTCAACAGCTTTTACAACGCCACGCTGGTTCTGATCGCGGTGGTGCTGTCCACCACCGGGGTGCTGATCGGGATGCTGGTGATGGATCAGGCGTTTTCGATCATCATGACGGGCACTGGCATCGTCGCCCTGGCGGGGATTGTCGTGAACAACAATATCGTGCTGATCGATACCTACCAGGAATACAGCCGCTACATGCCCAGGATCGAAGCGATCATCCGCACCGCCGAGGATCGCATCCGCCCGGTCTTTCTGACCACGGTGACGACGATGGCCGGGCTTGCACCGATGATGCTGGGCCTCAGCCTGGATTTCATCAATGGCGGCTATTCCATCGACAGCCCCACGGCGCTGTGGTGGAAACAGCTGGCCACCGCGGTGGTGTTCGGGCTGGGCATCGCCACGGTGCTGACGCTTGTGTTCACGCCCTCGCTGCTGGCGCTGCGGGTCTGGGCCTCGACCTATGTTCTGGGGCTGGGCCGGCTGCTGGCGGTGCTGACCAAGGGACGCTCCAGCCGGGCCGCGCAGGATTGGGCATTGCGCCGCGCTGCGCGCAAGCTGAAAGCGCCCGAAATCATCTGGGATGAAGAGGCCACGCCGACAGCAAGCCACGGCACCACCCCGCCGCTGAAAGCCGCCGAATAGCCAAGCGGCAAGAGCCTTCCCGCAAGGCTCTTGCCAGATTTTTCCTGAAAAAATCTGGGCCAGGTCGTCCGGGCCTGCACGGGATCAGTATCTGGTGCCCAGCTCGGTTCCCTCGATCAGGTCGACGACCTTCGCCCCCTTGCTGTAGCGCAACAGCTGCCGCGCGGGTTCTGCGCCGCGTTAGAAAAAGCGGCGCACGCGGTACTTGTAGGCGCGATAGGCGTCGCCATAAGCGGCTTCGAGCCAGGGCTCTTCCAGGGCTGGCGCAACCAGGTAAAGCGCCGCCCAGAGGCCGATTGCCACATTGGCCATCGGGTCGGCGATCAGCAGCGCAAGCCCGGCCAACCCCACCCATGTCGCGACATAAACAGGATGACGGCTATAGGAGAAAACGCCGTCAGTTACCAAGCCCTTCGCCTCGCCAAAGGCATTGGCCCAGCCCATTTTGGCGGTCGCGTGAAAGGCCACGGCAAAGCCCGTCAGCACCAGCGCGCCGTCGGCAATAACACGCGCCAGCGACAGCGTTCCGGCTTGCGCATAGATGGTTGCCGCCCCGGCCAGGACAAGCGGATAGACGCCAAGACGGAAAAGCCCGCGAAACAGACGGTGTGACCATGACCCGGCGTGCTCCGGCGGCCAGAAGGCGGGCTTGCCGGTCGTGACCTGGCCGAGAGCCAGCAACAGGATTGCCGCGAAGGCCGCGCCGGACACGGCGAACAAGGCATCGGTCCAGCCCGCGATGCTCATGCCGCGTCCTCGCGCTCGGCCGCCTGGCGTTGCCACAGGCTCCAATCCCGGCCCTCTGCCTCCAGCAGCTCGGCATGGGTGCCCTGTTCGACGATTTCTCCGTCTTGCAGCACGATGATACGATCGGCATCGGCCACAGTGGACAGGCGGTGCGCGATGGTCAGCACCGTGCGCCCCTCGCCCGCGCGGCGCAGCGCGCCCTGGATTTCGCGCTCGGTTTCCGTGTCCAGCGCCGATGTCGCCTCGTCCAGCAGCAGGATCGGTGGGTTTTTCAGCAGCGTGCGCGCGATGCCCACGCGCTGTTTCTCGCCACCCGACAATTTCAGCCCGCGCTCGCCCACCGCCGTGTCATAGCCCTGCGGCAGGCGGGTGATGAACTCGTGGATTTGCGCGGCCTTGGCGGCGGCGATCACCTCGTCCTCGGTCGCGCCATCGCGGCCATAGGCGATGTTGTAGCGGATCGTGTCATTGAACAGCACCGTGTCCTGCGGCACCACGCCGATGGCGTCATGCAGGCTGTCCTGGGTCACGTCGCGCACATCCTGCCCGTCGATCTTCAGCGCGCCGCCCTGCACATCGTAAAAGCGGAACAAAAGCCGCCCGATGGTGGATTTGCCCGACCCCGACGGGCCCACGATCGCCACGGTCTGCCCCGGTTCCACGTCCAGCGACACGCCCTTCAGGATTGGGCGCTCGGGGTCGTATCCGAACTCGATATTCTCCAGCGTGACCCGCCCGCCATCGACGCGCAGGGCGGGCGCGCCGGGCTTGTCGGAAATCTCGGCCGGTTGTTCCAGCAGGTCGAACATCTCGCCCATATCCACCAGGCTTTGGCGGATTTCCCGGTAAACCGTGCCCAGGAAATTCAGCGGCATGGTGATCTGGATCATGTAGGCATTGACCATCACGAAATCGCCCACCGTCAGCGTGCCGTTCTGCACCCCCAGCGCGGCCATCACCATCACCACCACCAGCCCGCCGGTGAT
>JAASTF010000010.1 GCA_021767525.1 Paracoccaceae bacterium | reverse complement strand
GGCGGGTCCAAGGCCATCGTGCCCTCGACCAAGAAGGTGGGCGGGCCGGGCACGCGGCTGGATGTGCCGGTGACGCATACCGATGCCAGTTACGTGCGCAGCCATTTCGACGCGATCGAGGTTGGGCTGAACGATGCGCCGCGCGCGCGGGAAATGGCCGTGGTGCTGGTGATGACCACCGGCGCGCGGGTGCATGACCGCGCGGGCGGCTTGGCCGCCAAGGATATCAAAGGAGAGGATGGTCTGAGATGAGCGCCGAGATTCGCAAGCTGGCCGTCTGGGTTGAAGAAACCCATAAAGAAATCGGCAAGCGCATCGACCCGCCCACCCGCAAGGCGGTTGCTGTCGCCGTGATCCGCAACCCCTTTGCCGGGGCATACCACGAGGATCTGACCGAGCTGATGGAGATCGGCGCGGAACTGGGTGGGCTGTTGGGTGAAAAAGCGGTCGCGGCCTTGGGCATCGACCCAGCGCAGGCCGAAAGCTATGGCAAGGCCGCGATGGTGGGCGAGGCGGGCGAGTTGGAGCACGCCGCCGCGATCCTGCACCCAAAGCTGGGCGCGCCTTTGCGCAAAGCGGTTGAAAAGGGGGCGGCGCTGGTTCCGTCGTCGAAAAAGATGGGCGGGCCGGGCCAGGATCTGGACGTGCCGCTGGGCCACAAGGACGCGGCCTATGTGCGCAGCCATTTCGACGGGGTCGAGGTGCGGATGAACGACGCACCGCGCGCGGATGAGATACTGGTGGCGGTGGCTGTCACCGACAGCGGCCGCCCCTTGCCGCGCGTGGGCGGGCTGACCCATGACGAGGCCGAGGGCAAGGACGGGCTGCGATAGGGGTTTGGGTGGTGGGCAGGACTGCCCACCCTACGGGTTTCGCACCGCGCGATTGCCAGACCGCGGGATGGCGACCCTTGGCTGGGTCTGCGGTGCTTTATCGTGACTTATCCGCAAAACTTCCGAGCGGTGCGCTGACGGTACCCAATCGCCAGCCCGGGGGGCGGTCTGGCGATCGCGCGGGGTGAATCGGACTGCCGGCGGTGTGCGTCCCGCTAAAGCTTGTCCAACAGGGCCAGCAGCCGCTCCAACTCGCGCGCGGTCAGGTTGGCGGCGGTGGCCCGCGAAATCTGCGCCGCTGTATCCACCGCACTGTCGGCGAAATCGCGGCCCTGGTCGGTCAGCGAAATCACCAGGCGGCGCATGTCGGTGGGGCTTTTGCGGCTTTCCACCAGCCCCTTGGCGCGCAGTCGGTCCACCACGCCCTTGGTGGTGGCCGCATCCAGCCCCACGCGCCGGCCCAGGTCGTTTTGCGAGATCGGCCCGGTTTCGCGCAGCCGCGCCAGGATGGCGAATTGCGTTGGCGTGACTTCGGGCATCATGCGGGCGAACAGCTCGAGATGTTTCTGGTTCGCCAGCCGCAGCTTGAACCCGATCTGATCCTCCAGCCGGTAGGCCTGTGTGGTGTTTGCGTCCATCGTCATCCGTGCCGCCCAATTTCGAACCACTCTTTCACGTTATCCGCGCGTGGTCCATTATAACCCCGATTAGGGGTGCAGAAATTGTTTGACAACTAACAATATGATGGTGCCCAATCGTGACAAGCTGCCGCAGGTGGCGCCGCCAACAGGGGGATGTTCAAGATGAGCTTCGTCAGGAACGCCTGGTATGTCGCCGGATGGTCGCGCGATTTCGGCGACGATCTGAAACCGGTGACGATCTGCGCGCAGAACATGGTGATGTTCCGCGCCTCGACGGGCCGGGTCGTCGCGTTGGAGGATCGCTGCCCGCACAAGCTGTTGCCGCTGTCAAAGGGCAAGCGCATCGGCGACACGGTGCAATGCGGCTATCACGGGATGACCTTTGACGGGGCGGGCAAATGCGTGCGTGTGCCGGGGCAGGACAACCTGCCGCGCAGCGCCTATGTCGATGCCTTCCCGGTGGAAGAGCGCAACGGCATCGTCTGGGTCTGGATGGGCGAGGCCGACAAGGCCGACCGGGCCAAGATCTTTCACCTGGCCCAATTCGACGACCCCGACTGGCACGCCCATCACGGCGGCGCGCTGCATATCCGGGCGCATTACCTGAACGTGGCGGAAAACCTGGTGGACCCGGCGCATGTCAGTTTCGTGCATCCCACCACGCTGGGCAGCGCCGCGTCCGAGGACGTGCCGGTGCATGTCTCGACCAGCGGCGAGGTGATCGCGGCCTGGCGCTGGATCAGGAACGCGCCGCCGGTGGGGTTTTTCCAGAAGTTCGGCGGGTTTAAGGGCAATGTGGACCGGTGGCATTACTACTATCTGCACATGCCATCCACGGCGGTGATCGATTTCGGCAGCGTGGATGCGGGCCGCAACCTGCCCGAGGACGCGCGCGACGAGGGTGTGCGCATTTTCGCGTTGCATTTCGTCACCCCCGTGACCGAGGATTACACCATCGATTACTGGATGCACCTGCGCAACACCGCGCAGGGCGACGACGCGGCCAGCGCGCAGATGGATGCGATGTTCCAGGTCGCGTTCGACGAGGACAAGGAGGTGCTGGAGGCCATCCACGAGGAAGAACAGCGCCCGCAGAAACGCAAACCCATCCGCATCGCCATCGACAAGGCGCCGAATGTCTATCGCAAGCGCATTCGCGACCTGATCGAGGCCGAAGCCACCGAATATCTAGGAGAGCCGGAAAGGCCGACATTCGTTCAGCTCGACTAGGGCCGAACAAGGGACCAGCAGAGAGGGAAACCCATGAAACGCAAGACTTTTCTGAAAGGCATGATCGGCGCCGCCGCGCTGGCGATGCTGCCGCTGACCGCCACCGCGCAAGAGGCGATCAAGATCGGCGAGATCAACCATTACAAGCGCATGGCGGCCTTTGCCGAGCCCTACAAGAAGGGGATCGAGCTGGCGCTGGAGCAGATCAACGGCAATGGCGGCGTCATGGGCCGCCCGCTGGAATTCATTTTCCGCGACGACCAGGGTGAGCCGGGCGAGGCCGTCAAGATCGCCGAAGAGCTGATGACCCGCGACGGCGCGGTGATGCTGACCGGCACGATCCTGTCGAATGTGGGGCTGGCGATCTCCTCGCTGGCGGCGCAGCGCGGCTATGTATACCTTGCCGCGGAACCGCTGGCCGACAGCCTGGTCTGGGCAAGCGGCAACCCCTATACCTTCCGGCTGCGCAGCTCGACCTATATGCAGGCGGCGATGCTGGCCGAAGAGGCGGCCAAGACCGACGCGCAGACATTCGCGACGATCGCGCCCAACTATGCCTATGGCAAGGACGCGGTGGCGGCGTTCAAGGAAAACCTGCTGCGGCTGAAGCCCGATGCCGAGTTCGTGGCCGAGCAGTGGCCCGCCCTGTTCAAGATCGACGCCGGCGCCGAGGTGCAGGCCATCGAACGGGCCAAGCCCGACGCGATCTATAACGTCACCTTCGGCCCCGACCTGGCCAAGCTGGTGCGCGAAGGCACCGACCGGGGCCTGTTCGAGGGCCGGCAGGTTTATGGCCTGCTGTCGGGCGAACCCGAATACCTGGACCCGCTGGGCGAGGAGGCGCCCGTTGGTTGGACCGTGACCGGCTATCCCTGGTATGACCTGAACGACGGCCCGGCGGGCGAATTCGTCGCCGCCTATCAAGAGCGGTGGGAGGATTACCCGCGCCTGGGCTCGATCGTCGGTTACATGACGGTGCAATCCATCGCCGCCGCGCTGGAAAAGGCCGGCAGCACGGAAACCGAGGCGATCCGCGCCGCGTTCGAAGACCTGACGCTGGACACGCCGATGGGCGAAATCACCTATCGCGGGATCGACCATCAGTCGACGATGGGGGCCTATGTGGGCACCATCGCGCTGAAGGACGGCAAGGGCGTGATGGTGGACTGGAGTTACAAGGACGGTGCGGATTACCTGCCGTCGGATGAAGAGGTCAGCGAACTTCGCCCAGCCGATTGATCTACTGATAAAAACCGTCGCGCGGGGCCGGTTTGCCCGGCGCGGCGGGTCATTTCCACGGACAACCTGACAGGTATATAGATGGGCCTTTTCATCGCTCAGCTATTGACGGGTCTTGCCAATGCGGGCGCGCTTTTCATGGTCGCCTCGGGGCTGAGCCTGATCTTTGGCGTGACCCGGATCGTCAATTTCGCGCATGGCAGTTTCTACATGCTGGGGGCTTATATCGGGTATACGCTGATGCAGGTCTTGCCCGGGTCGGTTGGGTTCTGGGGGTCGATCCTGCTGGCCGGTCTGGCGGTGGGCGTGATCGGGATGCTGGTGGAAATCCTGGTGCTGCGCCCGGTCTATCGCGCGCCCGAGCTGTTCCAGCTGGTCGCCACCTTCGGCGTGATCCTGGTGGTGCAGGACCTGGCGCTGATGATCTGGGGCCCCGAAGACCTGCTGGGCCCGCGCGCGCCGGGGCTGCGGGGCGTGGTGCGCATCATGGGCGAGCCCATTCCGAAATACGATATCGCGCTGCTGGTCATCACGCCCTTCGTGGCGTTGGGCCTGTGGTATCTTATCACGAAAACCCGCGTCGGCGTTCTGGTGCGCGCGGCCACGCAAGACCGTGAAATGGTGGGCGCGCTGGGCGTCAACCAGGCGTGGCTGTTCACCGGCGTCTTCGCGCTGGGCTGTGCGCTGGCGGGCTTGGGCGGGGCGCTGCAACTGCCCAAGGGCGGCGCCGACCTGCTGATGGATTTCAACATCCTGACGGCGGTGTTCGTGGTGGTGGTGATCGGCGGCATGGGCTCGCTGCCGGGCGCCTATCTGGCCGCCGTCATCATCTCGGTTCTGAACGTCTTTGGCGTGACCTACCTGCCGCAATCCACCCTTGTTCTGATGTTCGTGGTGATGGTGCTGGTGCTGATGATCCGGCCCTATGGCCTGTTCGGCCGCGAAGAGGTGGCCGGCGAGCATGGCCAGGTGGGCGAGCCCGAGCGCCCGATCAAGCCGGCGGGCTTGCAGGTGCGGCTGCTGGTGGCGGCGGGCGTTGCGGCGCTGGCGGCGCTGCCGCTTTATGGGTCGAGCTTCATGCAGGTGCTGGCGACCGACATCCTGATTTTCTGCCTGTTCGCAGCCTCGCTGCATTTCCTGTTGGGTCTGGGCGGTTTGGTCAGCTTTGGCCACGCGGCCTATTTCGGCGGCGGCGCTTATGTCGCGGCCTTGCTGATGACCCATGCCGACACGCCGATGGAGCTGGCGTTTTTGCTGGCGCCGGTCGGGGCCGGGCTGGGCGCGATCATCGTGGGCTGGGTCTGCCTGCGGCTGACCGGCGTCTATTTCGCCATGCTGACCCTGGCCTTTGCCCAGCTGTTGTGGAGCCTTGTGTTCCAATGGGGCGAGTTCACCGGCGGTGATGATGGCATCCTGGGCCTGTGGCCCGCGAAATGGCTGAGCGGCACGACGACCTATTTCTATTTCACCCTTATCCTCAGCGTCGGCGGCATGATCTTTCTGCGGCACGTGGCGCATTCGCCCTTTGGCTATGCCCTGCGCGCCGCGCGCGACAGCGAGCGGCAGGCCGAGGCCACGGGCATCAACACCCGCCGCGTGCGGATGCTGGCCTTTGCCTTCGCCGGGTTCATGGCCGGGCTGGCGGGTGGATTGTTCGTGTTTTCCAAGGGCAGCATTTTCCCCAACGAGCTGGAGATCGCGCGCAGTTTCGACGCGCTGATCGTGGTGTTCCTGGGCGGCGTGAAAACCCTGTCGGGCGGCATCGTCGGTGGCGCCTTCTTCAAGGGGGTCGAAGACGTGCTGACCCGGTTCGAATACTGGCGCCTGGCGATGGGGCTTTTGATTATCTTCGTGGTGATCGTGGCGCCTGACGGCATCGTGGGCACGCTGCGCAAATGGGCCGAGCGCGTGGGCCTGTTCAAACGGGCGGAGGACGAGGCATGAGCGTGGTTCTGGAAACCCGGGGTCTGACCAAGGCGTTCGGCGGGCTGGTCGCGGTGGATGACGTGTCGTTCCAGCTGCAAAAGGGTGAATTGCTGGCCCTGATCGGGCCCAACGGGGCGGGCAAAAGCACCTGTTTCAACATGCTGATGGGGCAGTTGAAACCCACCAGGGGCAGCGTGCACCTGATGGGCGAGGATATCACCGGCCTTTCGCCGCGCGCGATCTGGCGGCGGGGCGTGGGGCGGACGTTTCAGATTACGGCCACCTATGCCTCGATGACGGTGGTGGAAAACGTGCAGATGGCGTTGCTGTCGCACAATCACCAGGTGCTGAAGGTGTTGCCCTATGCCTACAAGATGCACCGCGCCCGCGCGCTGGAGCTGCTGGAGATGGTCGGCATGGCCGAACAGGCCGAGCGGCATTGCGCGGTTCTGGCCTATGGCGACCTGAAGCGGTTGGAACTGGCCATCGCGCTGGCGCATGAGCCCACGCTGTTGCTGATGGACGAGCCCACCGCCGGCATGGCCCCGCGCGAGCGGATCGCCCTGATGCAGTTGACCGCCGACATCGTGCGCGACCAGGGGGTGAGCGTGCTGTTCACCGAGCATGACATGGATGTGGTTTTTGCCCATGCGCATCGGATCATGGTGCTGAACCGGGGTCAGCTGATCGCCGATGGCAGCGTCGAGGACATTCGCAACGACCCGCGCGTGCAAGAGGTGTATCTGGGCGGCGGCACCGTGTTCAAATCGGAAGGCGAGGCAGAAGATGCTTGAGCTGAGCGGCGTCAATTCCTTTTACGGCAAGGCCCATGTTCTGAACGATCTGAGCTTTACCGTCGCGCGCGGGCAGGTGGTGGCGCTGTTGGGCCGCAACGGCGCGGGCAAGACCACCACGATGAAATCCATCATGCAGCTGGTGCAGCCGCGCAGCGGAAAGGTCACGTTCCAGGGGCAGGACATCACCGGCATGGCGCCGCACAAGGTGGCCAAGCTGGGCCTGGGATACGTGCCCGAAGAGCGCCGCATCTTCACCGACCTGACGGTAGAGGAAAACCTGGAAGTCGGGCGCCAGCCCCCGCGCGAGGGCACCTATACCTGGACGGTGGACGAGCTGTTCGAGCTGTTCCCGAACCTTGCCGAACGGCGGTCGAACCGCGGCAAGGCGCTGTCGGGCGGCGAGCAACAGATGCTGACCATCGCGCGCACGCTGATGGGAAACCCGTCTTTCGTGCTGCTGGACGAACCCAGCGAGGGCATCGCGCCGGTGATCGTCGAGCAGATGGCCCATGCGATCATCCGCCTGAAAAAGGACGGGCTGACCGTGCTGCTGTCGGAACAGAACCTGCATTTCGCCCGCGCCGTGGCCGATATGGCCGTTATCATCGAGGGCGGCACCCAGAAATTCACCGGCACCCTGGCCGAGCTGAATGCCCACCCGGAAATCCGCGACGCCTATCTGTCGGTCTGATCGCCGCACTTGTGTTGCGCCTGCGCACTATCGCCGGGGCGGCGGCTGCGCTACGCCAGTAAACGGAGCGCACAGCCGGGAAGGAGCCGGAGATGACGCGATACCTGGCCGTCTTGGCCCTGGGCCTGTCGGCCCTGTTCTGCACCGCCGCGGCGGTTGCAGCAGCCGATGCCGATGACGATGGCGGCGTGGGCCGGCGGTTCCTGGGCCATGCGACGCTGACCACGAACGACTCGTTCGGGGACATCAAGGATCGCTGGCGCACCGGCAGCGTGGCCGCCAGCCTGGTCTGGGGGCCGCGATGGACGGGCCGCGCGCCCCTGCGGTTCGGCCGCCTGATCGAGCTGCGCCTGGGCGGGCAGATCATCTCGCCCACCAGCCTGACCACCCCCGCCGCCGCCGACCGGCCCTATGCCGGGGCGCTGTTCGCGGGGCTGCACAGCCATTTCCGCCGGGGCGCCACGGATTTTGCGCTGGGTGCGAACCTGGTGGTGACAGGGCCGCAGACCGGGTTGCACGATCTGCAAGACGCCCTGCACGACCTGGCCGGGATCGCAGGCCCGTCGCCGGGGGTGCGCGCCGCACAGATCGGCAATGGCGTGCATCCGACCCTGGTGGTCGAGGCCGGTCGCGATCTGCCGCTGGGCGCGGCAGCCACGCTGCGGCCCTTTGTCGAGGCGCGCTGGGGCGATGAAACGCTGCTGCGCGCGGGCGCCGACCTGACGCTGGGCCGGGTGGGCCGGGGCGAGCTTTTGATCCGCGATGCGGTGGGCGGCCATCGCTATCGCGCCATCCGCCAACCGTTTTCGGGCAGCGCGCTGGTGCTGGGGGCGGATGTTGCGCATGTGCATGACAGCATCTACCTGCCCCGCGACCGCGGCTATGCCCTGACCGGCGCGCGCGCCCGCCTGCGCCTTGGCCTGCATCACGCCGGGCGGCGCGGCAGCCTGTTTTACGGGCTGACCTGGCTGAGCGAAGAGTTCGAGGCACAGCCCGAGGGCCAATTGATCGGCGCGATCCGTCTGAACCTGCGGTTCTAGGTCGCGTGCCCGTGGCGCGGACACAACAGCCCGCCCCGGCACGGCAAGAAATGGCTTTCCGCCGGGACTCGCCTTTGTTAACCTTCTGTTAATAATAAAACTGAGGCAGAAAAGCAGGCTGAGCATGGGAACGGGCTTTGGGGGCACGTTCGTCATCTCTTGGTCGCAAACGGAAATCGATGGCCTTGAGGCCGCACCGATCGACTCGTTGACGGTTGGCGCGGCTTGGGCGTGGCGCGGCGACGCGGTGCGTGTGGATGGTCCGAAAGATCTGTTGCGACTGGAACCGGCGGATGATGACAGCAACGAACGCAAGCGCGCCGCGCGCATGGTGCGCCGCCTTGTCGGCGCGGCCCTGAGCGGCGAGCGCGACTTGCACCGGATCGAAACGCCGGAAACCGTGGGCGATTTCGGCCTGGTGGTGACGGATGGCACGCGCACCTACACCATCACCGTGATCGAGGTGGGCCCCAGCGCCCCGCCGCTGTTGATGTTTCTGGGCACCATTCCGCCACGGGGCCGCGATCTGTGGGTGGTGCATCACACGCTAGAGCTGCTGTCGCGGCCCGCGGGGCAAGGGGCCGCGGGGGGCGGCGTGATCTGTTTCACGCCCGGCACGATGATCGACACCCCCGACGGGCCCCGCCCGGTCGAAAGCCTGCACGAGGGCGACCGGGTGCAGACCAAGGATAATGGCCCGCAAGAGGTGCTGTGGATCGGCAGCCGCCGGATGACCGGCGCGCGTCTGTTTGCCATGCCCAAGCTGCGCCCGATCCGGCTGCGGGCCGGGGCGCTGGGGATCGAAAGGCCCGACCAGGAACTGATCGTGTCGCCGGAACACCGGATGCTGATCTCGGGACCGGCCGCGCAGGCGCTGTTCAACACGCCCGAGGTGCTGGTGGCCGCGCGCGACCTGGTGAATGGTTCGACCGTGGCCGTGGATACCGCGCTGAAAGAGGTGACCTATATCCACCTGTTGCTGCCGAACCACCAGGTGTTGTGGGCCAACGGCGTCGAAAGCGAAAGCTTTCACCCCGCCAGCGCGGCGCTGGACACGCTGGCGCCCGACGACCGGGCGCGGCTTGTGCAGATGTACCCGGCGCTGGATGTCGACCCGGCCAGCTATGGCGGCTATGCCCGGCGCAACCTGTCGGCCCCGGAGGCGGCGATCCTGCGGCACGAGGCAGCCTGAGCCGCGGCGCCCGGCTGGCCATCGAGGCGCCGCCGGTATTTCGCGCGATACCCCTGTTGACTCTGCGCGGCGTGCGCGTATAAGCGCGGCTTCATTGGTGTTGGTGGCCCCCGCAAGGGGATGCCTGTCGGGGTTTCGGCCCAGAGGACAACGCCCTTCACAATCTATGAAGGAGATCAGCCGTGACCAAACGCACGTCTGCCAAGTACAAAATTGACCGCCGGATGGGCGAAAACATCTGGGGCCGCCCGAAATCCCCCGTCAACCGCCGCGAATACGGCCCCGGCCAGCACGGCCAGCGCCGCAAGGGCAAGATGTCGGATTTCGGCCTGCAGCTGCGCGCCAAGCAAAAGCTGAAGGGCTATTACGGCGACCTGACCGAAAAGCAATTCCGCCGCATCTTCCGCGAGGCCGAGCGCCAGCGCGGCGACACCGGTGAGCTGCTGATCGGCCTGCTTGAGCGCCGCCTGGACGCGGTTGTGTACCGTGCCAAGTTCGTGCCGACCGTCTTTGCCGCCCGTCAGTTCGTGAACCACGGCCATGTGCTGGTGAACGGCAAGCGCGTCAACATTCCCTCGTACCGCGTGAAAGAGGGTGACGTGATCGAGGTGCGCGAAAAGTCGAAACAGATGGCCGCGCTGCTGGAAGCCACCCAGCTGCCCGAGCGTGACGTGCCCGATTACATCGACGCCGACCACTCGAAAATGACCGCGACCTTCGTGCGCACCCCCGGCCTGGGCGACGTGCCCTACCCGGTGATGATGGAGCCGAACCTGGTCATCGAATTCTACGCGCAGAACTGATCTGCGCCGATCCAAGATTTCCGAGAAACCCGCCCGGCCTGGCCGCGGCGGGTTTTTTCATGCGCTCTGGTCAGGCCGGCCCAGCAGGCGGCAATAGGGCACGCTGCCCTCGTGCGAGCCGATATGGTCGCCGGGTGCGGATGGCGTCGGCCACTCGGTCGCGGGGCAGGGCGGGGGCGTATCCGGCCTTGCCCGCGTCGTGCTGCAGCAGGCCCAAGGCCAGCAGAAGCGGCGCGCCCATATCCTCGACCATTTGACTGCGCTCATAGGCGTGCAGCGGGTTTTCACCGGGCGCCGCGCCCGTGGTCGCCAGCACCAGCGCGCAGGTCCGCAGGCCCACCTGCGAAGCCAGATCCTGTTCGCTCAGGATCAGCGGTTCGGTCACGATCTGTCCGTTTCCACGCTGTGGCGACGCAACGGCGCAACATCCGGTCGCGGTAAGGCGTTTCATTCTTCCCATGCCTCTGCGCCCCCGCTAAAGACGGGGCAAGGAGTGCTGCCATGACCAAGATCACCCCCCAGCCCGGCATATTGGACATCGCCCCCTATGTGGGCGGGGCCAGCCATGTGGCGGGCCAGACCGATGTGGTAAAACTCAGCTCGAACGAAAATCCGTTCGGCCCGTCCGAAGCGGCGGTCGAGGCGTTCCGCCGCGCGGCGTTCGATCTGCACCGCTATCCGTCGACCGACCATGCCGCTCTGCGCAAGGCCATCGCCGAGGTGCATGGGCTGGAGGCCAGCCGCATCATCTGTGGCGTGGGCAGCGACGAGATCCTGCACCTGTTGTGCCAGGCCTATGCCGGCCCGGGAGACGAGGTGATCCATACCGAGCACGGGTTCGCCATCTATCGCATCGGTGCGCTGGCCGCGGGCGCCACCCCTGTCGAGGTGCCCGAAAAGGACCGCACCACCGATGTGGATGCGATCCTGGCGGCCTGCACCAAGGCGACCAAGCTGGTGTTCATCGCCAACCCCAACAACCCGACCGGCACGATGATCGGCGCGGACGAGGTGCAGCGCCTGGCCGATGGCATCCCCGACACCGCGCTGCTGGTGCTGGACGGCGCCTATGCCGAGTATGTCGAGGGGTTCGACGGCGGGGCCGCGCTGGTCGATCAGCGCGACAACGTGGTGATGACGCGCACCTTTTCCAAGATCTACGGGCTGGGCGGGCTGCGCGTCGGCTGGGGCTATGCGCCCGATCACGTGATCGACGTGCTGAACCGCATCCGCGGGCCGTTCAACCTGTCGGGCCCGGCGCTGGCCGCGGCCGAGGCGGCCGTGAAGGATCAGCCCTGGGTCGAGAAATGCCGCGCCGACAACACCCGCTTGCGCGCCTGGCTGGCCGATAGCCTGGCCGCCCACGGCGTGCCCAGCGACCCGAGCGAGACGAATTTCATCCTGGCCCGGTTCGACAGCGCCGACGAGGCCGCGGCCTGCAACGATTACCTGCTGTCGCAGGGTCTGATCGTGCGGATGGTCGCGGGGTATAACCTGCCCGAGTGCCTGCGCATCACCGTGGGCGACGAGGCGTCGTGCCGCCGCGTGGCCTATGCCATCGGTCAGTTCAAAGGGGGCGCGCGGTGAGCGTGATCTACAACCGCGTTGCCCTGATCGGGCTGGGCCTGATTGCCGGCTCGATGGCGCTGGCCATGCGCCGCCGGGGCCTGGCGGGCGAGGTCACGGGCTATGCCCGCAGCGCCGCCACCCGCGAAACCGCGCGCCGGATCGGCCTGGTGGATCGCGTCTGCGACAGCGCGGCCGAAGCGGTGCAGGATGCCGACCTGGTGGTTCTGTGCGTGCCGGTGGGCGCGATGGGCGCCGTGGCCGCCGATATCGCGCCGCATCTGAAACCGGGCGCGACCCTGTCCGACGTGGGCTCGACCAAGCGGGCGGTGATCGACGCGGTGGGCCAGCACGTGCCCGATGGCGTGCATTTCATCCCCGCGCACCCGCTGGCCGGGACCGAGCATTCGGGGCCGGAATCGGGCTTTGCCACCCTTTTCGAAAACCGCTGGTGCCTGATCGTGCCCGAGGGCGAGGTGGACGCCGGCGCGCTGGACCGCCTGCGCGCGCTGTGGGAGGGGATGGGTGCGCATGTCGACACGATGGAGCCCGACCACCACGACCTGGTGCTGGCCGTGACCAGCCATGCGCCGCACCTGATCGCCTATACGATGGTGGGCGTGGCCGACGATCTGCGCCGCGTGACCGACAGCGAGGTGATCAAGTATTCCGCCGCCGGTTTTCGCGATTTCACCCGGATCGCCGCCAGCGACCCGACCATGTGGCGCGACGTGTTCCTGTCGAACAAAGAGGCGACGCTGGAGATTTTGGGCCGCTTCACCGAAGAACTGTTCGCGCTGCAACGCGCGATCCGCATCGGTGACGGCGACCACCTGTTCGATTACTTCACCCGCACCCGCGCGATCCGTCGCGGCATCATCGAGGCGGGCCAGGACACCGACGCGCCGGATTTCGGCCGGGTGAAGCCGGTGGAATGAAGCGGCGGGGCCTGATACTGGCGCTGGCTCTTGTCGCGGGCGCGTCCTGCGCCGAGGCCCCCGACACGTCGCTGCGGCCGCTGCCGCGTGGCGAGGCTGCGGCCACGCAGACCGTGCCGGAGGCTGTTTCGACGCAGGAGGAAACCCGGCCGGGCGGCCTGCGCGGGCTGTTCCGCTCGCTTCGGCCCAATGCGCGCAGCCGGGGCGTGGGAAACCGCGCGCAGCAGTCGCGCGCCGAATTGCGGCGTGGTGCGGTGTGCGGCGACCTGGCCTTGCAGGGCGAGGTGGTGGGCCGCGTGCCCGGCCGCGTGCAGGGCTGCGGGATAGACCAGGCGGTGCGGTTGAAATCGGTGTCGGGCGTGGCGCTGTCGGCGCCGGCTACGGTCGATTGCACCACGGCGGCGGCGCTGAAAACCTGGGTCGAGCGCGGCATGCGCCCGGCGGTGGGTCAGCATGGCGGCGGGGTCAGCAGTATGCGCGTGGTCGCAAGCTATGCCTGCCGGACGCGCAACAGCCAGAAAGGCGCGCGGATTTCCGAGCATGGCAAGGGCCGGGCGGTGGATATTGCCGGGTTCGGCCTGCGCAATGGGACCGAGATCAGCGTGCTGCGCGATTGGGGCCGGGGACGCGAAGGCAAGATCCTGCGCGAGATGCACGCCCGCGCCTGCGGCCCGTTCGGCACCGTCCTGGGCCCCGAGGCCGACCGCTTTCACCGCGATCATTTTCATTTCGACACCGCGCGCTATCGTAGCGGCAGCTATTGTCGGTGAGCACCAATCGGGCGGGCGCGATGCGTGTTGGGCAGAAATGCCCACCCTACGGCAAATGCCGACGCGGCTGTTTTTCGTGTTCCAGCGGGTGACAGGGTGGGGGGCTTTGCCCCCCTCGGCCTGCGGCCTCACCCCCCCAGGGTATTTGGAAACCCGAGAAGGGGTGGATCAGCGCAAGACCAGGCGCAGGGCGCGGCCCAGCGGCACCGGGCCCAGGAACACCCGGCCCGACCGAAAGTCGAGCGGCACATCCAGCGTTTCGGTGCTGCCTGACAGCTGCGCCAGCATCGCAAGCGCGGTTTCCAACTGCCCTGCCAGCCCGTCGGGCAACTCGCCCGAGGCGCGCGCCATGTTCAGGATGTCGCGCCAGTTGCGCGCCTTGATCGTGACCGTGCCGCTGGGTTGGCCCAGGCTGTCCACGTCCAGGCGCCCGGCCATTGCTAGCTCCAGGTCGCCCCAACGCGCCTCGGCCAGCTTGATGGTGATCTGAGTGGGTTGCGGGCGGGCCTCTTCCACGGCGCGCCTGTCCCAGGGCCTGGAGAAGGTCGCCTCGATATCGGCGCGGAAGGCGCTGAGGGTTTGCGGCAGCCGCCCGGCGGTGTCGATGCGCAACCGCGTGGCGCGGGCCGGCGCGAGGTTTTCCGCGGCCCAGCCCAGGTGATAGGTGGCGTCGGTGCCCGCGACCCGCTCGACCGCCAGACGCAGGGCGGTCATGGCGGTGGTGTTGCCCGCCTGGTCGGTGATGGCCAGCGTGTCGGCCACGAGGTTCGCACGTTCCAGCGGTAGGCTGGTGGCGGCGCCCAGCACCGCGCTGGCCTGCATCTGCGTGTTGCTGATCTGGTATTTCTGCCCCGGCGTGGCCAGGAGGTGCTGACCGGGCCAGGTGGCGATCACGTGGTTGGGCCGATAGCTGAGCGCGAAGAGCTGGAGAAACGGCGCCTCCCACGCCCAGCCGGTTTCGGGATCGGCCAAGCGGATATCGGTGAAGGTGGTGTCGAACCGATTGGGAAAGCCGCGCACGGAAATATCGCTGGCCTCGGCCACCCAACCCTCGGCGCGGCGGGCGTCGAACCAGGCCTCGAACCCGGCGCGCGCCCCGCTGGCGCCGACCCACCAATAGCCCGCCCAGAGCGCGGCGGCGGTGACGATCACGAATAGCAGGCGTTTCATGCGCGGCCCTTTCCCTTTTCCGTGCCGTGGTGTTTACAAGGGCGGCAATGGAAGGGCCAGACGCATGACGATGTGGGTGTTCGGATACGGATCGCTGTTGTGGAATCCGGGCTTTCCGGTGGCAGATCGCGTGTTGGCGCGGCTGGCCGATTATCACCGCAGTTTCTGCATGCGCTCGATCCACCATCGCGGCACGCCCGAGCAGCCGGGTCTTGTGCTGGCGCTGGACGAATTGCCCGGAGCCGCCTGCACCGGCCTGGCGCTGTTGGTCGAGCGGGGGGCCGAGGAGGCCACGCTGAGCTATCTGCGCGAGCGTGAGCTGGTCAGCTCGGCCTACCTGGAAAAGCGGCTGATGCTGGATTTGGTCGATGGCCAGCGGGTCGAGGCGGTGGCCTATGTGATCGACGCCGCGCATGAGCAGTATTGCGGCGACATGCCCCTGGAAGAGCAGGCCCAGATCATCGCGCGCGCGGTGGGCGGGCGCGGGCCGAACACCGAATACCTGCACAATACCGTGGCCCAGCTGCGCCAGCTGGGGATTGAGGATGGCGACCTGGAATGGCTGGATGCGCGGGTGCGGGCGATCTGTGGATAATCCTTGGATTATGCCCGCCAAGGCACTAGGATCGGACCAAGAAAACAAGTGTCGGGAGCTGTCCTGATGGACCAGCCGGACCGCGAGGCCGAGCCGCAGTTTACCAAACCTGTCCGTCAGATTTTTCTGATGGTGATCGTGCTGTTGCTCACCGGCGGTGTCGTGGCGCTGGCGCTGCCCACCATCCTGCCGATATTCGAGGCGAACCCCTATTTGAACGGGTTCATCTTTTTCGTCTTCCTGCTGGGTGTCGTGGCCTGTTTCTACCAGGTCGCACAGCTGTTCAATTCGGTGCGCTGGATTGGCGATTTCGCAGGTGGTGACGACGCGGGCCGCGCGCCCGTGCTGCTGGCGCCGCTGGCGACGCTGCTGCGCGCGCGGGGGCAGCGGATGCAGATCGGTGCCACCTCGACCCGGTCGATCCTGGATTCGGTCAGCACCCGCATCGATGAAGACCGCGAAATCACGCGCTATATCGTCAACCTTTTGATTTTCCTTGGTCTTCTAGGCACGTTCTATGGTCTGGCCACGACGGTTCCGGCGCTGGTCGACACCATTCGCGGCCTGGCCCCCGGCGAGGGCGAAGAAGGGGTCGAGGTGTTCGGCCGGTTGATGAACGGGCTGGATGCGCAGCTGTCGGGGATGGGCGTGGCCTTTGGCTCGTCGCTGCTGGGGCTTGCCGGGTCGCTGGTGGTGGGCCTGTTGGAGCTGTTTGCGGGGCACGGACAAAACCGGTTTTACCGCGAACTTGAGGAATGGCTGAGCTCGATCACGCGGCTGGGTTTTTCGTCCGAGGGCGAGGGCAGCGGTGATCACGGCGCGATGGTGCAGTTGATCGACCATATGGCCGAGCAGATGGAGGGCCTGCGCGAAATGCACGCCGCGGGCGAGGCCGGGCGGCAAGAGCTGGAGGGGCAGCTGGGCCTTCTGGCGGCGTCGGTCGAGCGGCTGACCGACCGGCTGGCGGGCACGGGCCAGGTGCATGACGCGCTGACCCGCGTGGCCGAAAGCCAGGAACAGCTGGCCGCCAGCATGACCGGCCAGCAGGGCGGCGGCGACGGCATGGATGCCGAAAGCCGGATGCGCCTGCGCTCGATCGACGTGCAACTGCTGCGCATCCTGGAAGAGCTGAGCGCGGGCCGCCAGGAAACCATGACCGAGCTGCGCACCGACCTGGCCGCGCTGACCCGCGCCGTTGGCCAGGCCCGGCGCCCGGCCACGCCCCGCAAGATGCGGCTGACCAAGGACGCGCGCACCGATGCGGAGCCGGGGCAGGAGGACTGATCGATGGCCCTGTCACGCCGCACGGGACAACGATTTCAGGGTTCGATCTGGCCGGGATTCGTGGATGCGGTGACCGGGCTGCTGATGGTGCTGGTGTTCGTGCTGACCATTTTCATGGTGGTGCAATACGTGCTGCGCGAAAAGATCACTGGGCAGGACAAGCGGTTGGATGCGCTGTCATCCGAGATCGCCGCTCTGGCGCAGGCGCTGGGGATGGAGCGGCGCCAGAACGCCGCCCTGACCGAGCGGGTGGGCGAGCTGGACGCCACGCTGAGCGCGGCGCGCGATCAGGCGGCCGAGCAATCGTCGCTGATCGACAGCCTGCGCGCCGATCTGAGCGCGCGCGATGCCGCGCTGGACCAGGCGCAAACGCAGATCACCCGGTTCGAGGCGCAAGTCGCCGCCTTGATCGCTGAACGCGACACGGCGCAGGGACTGGTGGCCGATCTGCGCGGCGAGCGGGCGGAATTGCTGTCGGAGCAAGAGGCGCTGAACGCCGCGCTGGCGCAGGCCCGCGACGAGCTGGACGCGGGCGCCGAGGCCGCGCGGCTGGCCGCTGCCCGGCGCGAGGCTCTGGAGGCGCTGGTGGCCGATCTGCGCGCGCGCAACGCCGAGGCCGCCGACACGACTGCCGGGTTGTCGGCGCAAGTGGATGATCTGCAACAGCAACTGAGCGAGGAAGAGGCCGCGCGCCTGGCCGAGGCCGAGGCCGCCGCCGCCCTGCGCCGCCGTTTGGAAGAGGCCGATGCCGAGTTGACCGCGATGACCCTTGCGCTGGAAGAACAGCGCGCGCGGGCCGAGGAAACGCTGACCCTGCTGGCCGCAGCAGAGGCCGCCGAAGAAGATTTGACCGCGCGGCTGACGCAGGCCCTGCTGGCGCAGGAAGATACCGAGGGCAACCTGGCCGCGGCGCTGCTGGCGCGCGATGCGGCGCAGGCCTCGCTGGCCGAGGCGGAAAGCGAAAACGCTCAGTTGCGCGCCGACTTGGAGCGCGCGCAAGAAGGCCGCGAGGTGACGGTGACGCAGCTGACCGAGCTGCAAGAGGCGCTGGCCCGCGCCGTGGCCGAGGCGGATGAAAACGCCGCCACTGTCACCGCGTTGCGCGCGGATCTGGCCGAAACGCAGGCGGCGCTGGCCACCGCGCGCGGCGATGCCGAGGCGCAGTTGTCCGAGCTAGAGGCCGAGCAGGCAGCCCTGGAAGAGCGGCTGGCCGCCGCGCTGGCCGCCCGGCAAGAGGCGCAGGGCGAAATGGCCGATACCCAGGCCGCGCTGGAACGGGCCCTGGCCGAAAAGCTGGCGGCCGAGCGGCAGGCCGAGACCCTGCGCGCGCAGGCAGCCGAAGACCAGGCCGCGATCCAGGCCGAGCTGCAACGTGCCTTGGCGGCGCGCCTCGCGGCCGAGGCCCGCGCCGCGGATGCCGAGCGCGCGTTGAATGCCGACGAAACCGATGTGCAGCAGCAACTGGCCGAGGCGCTGGCCGCAAAGCTGGCCGCCGACAGCCGCGCACAGGACGCCCAAAGCGAGGCCGAGCGCCAGGCGGCGTTGCTGGCGCAGGCCCGCCGGGAACTGGCCGAGGCCGAGGACAGCAGCGCCGAGGCGCAGCGTGAACAGGCGCTGTTGAACCAGCAGGTCGCCGCCTTGCGCACCCAGCTGGGCGAGCTGCGCGCGCTGCTGGACGATTACCAAGAGCGTGACGCCGCGGCACAGGTGCAGATCGAAACGCTGGGCTCCGACCTGAACGCCGCGCTGGCCCGCGCCGCCGCCGAAGAGCGCCGCCGCCGCCTGCTGGAAGAGGAAGAGCGCAAGCGGCTTGAGGCGGCCAATGCCGACCTCGAACGCTACCGCAGCGAGTTTTTCGGCCAGCTGCGTGACATCCTTGGCAATCAAGAGGGCGTGCGCATCGATGGCGACCGTTTCGTGTTCTCGTCCGAGGTGCTGTTCGATCCGGGCAGCGCCGATCTGAGCGCCGAAGGCCAGCGCGAGATCGCCAAGGTGGCCGCTATCCTGCGCGACGTGGCCGACGCAATCCCGGACAGCATCGATTGGATCATCCGGGTCGATGGGCATACCGACAACGTGCCGCTGTCGGGCCAGGGCGAGTTTGCCGACAATTGGGAGCTTAGCCAGGCGCGCGCCTTGTCGGTGGTGCGCTACATGACCGACTTTCTCGGCCTGCCACCGGAACGGTTGGCCGCGAACGGGTTCGGCCAGTACCAGCCCGTCAACACCGCCGATACCGACGCAGCGCGTGCCCAGAACCGCCGCATCGAACTCAAACTGACGGAACGCTGATCCATGCCCGCGATTGATGCCCGCCGGGCCTATTGGCTTTGGATCAACGCACTTGCGGCGGTGGTCGCGGCGCATGTGGCGGTGGGTCTTGCCGCCGCGTTTGTTGCCGACGGGGGCCCGGCGGGTGCTGCGGCGTTGCGGGGCGTGTGGGAATTCTTTGCGGCGTTGCCGGTACTGGTCCTGTGCGGCGCGTTCGTGTTCGGTGTGTACGGACGCGGGCACCGCTGGTTCTGGTTGGGGGCCGCCGCGATCATGCTGGGGCAGGTCGTGATTGGGTTCATGGGCTACGTGATGCCACTGGGGCAGATCACGTTCTGGTTGGCGACAAAGGGGATCGCGATACCCCGCGGATTGGCGCCTTTGGTGGTTCTGATGGTTCTGGTGCTCGGGCTTGCGCTGCACCTGCGGCACCTGGCCTGCGCCGGCCGGGACGCCGTGCATCACGGCCGCTATGCGCCTGCCGGTTTGCTGGCGATGTCGGGTGTCGCCGTCGTGACGGGCTGGTGGCTCTGGCGTGGATACGCGCTTGGCTTTGACTATGGGTCAGAGTTGGCGTCGCAGCTTGCGGCCTCGCCCCTCAGCACGCCAGCGCATCTTGCGCCGCCGTGGTACACCCTGCCGTTCTTTGGGGTGCTGCGCGCGATGCCCGAACCGCTGAGCGGGGTGGCGATGATGGTGGCCTTTGCCGCGGTCTGGCTGCTTGTGCCGTGGCTGGACCGCGGCCAGCCGCGCGCGTTCTGGCAGCGGCGCGGGATGCGGTGGTTGGTGCCGGCGGTTGGGCTGTCTGTTCTGCTGCTGGGGGTGGCGGGTGCGATGCCGATGCAAGGCAATATGGCCCTATGGATCACGCGATTGGCGGTTGTGGCCGTGTTCGCATTGCTGTTGCTGGGAATGCCGCGGGTGACGCGCAGGCTTAGTCCGCCGTCACCGTGACATCGGCAAAGCGGATGGCGATCAGCCGCCCGTCGCGGGTGAATTCGACGTAACCGCGGTAATCGCCCGGGGGCCAGCCGGCGGCCGGCGCCTTGCGGCCATAGGCGCGGAACAGTTGGGCTTGGGGGTCGTCCAGCGGGATGGCCTGGCGGAACAGCTCGCCCTCTGGCCCCTCGGCCCAGAGCGTCAGCACATCGCCCGGCTGCGGATAGAAGGCATAGCCATAAACCACCAGCGGCGCGTCCGTCGCGATCTTTGTCACCCGCGCGGCCCCGGATTTCACCGCGTCAAAGGACGGCACCCCGGCCGCGAAACCAGCGGTGAAAAGCCCCGCGCGGTCATAGCCGGGGGTGTCCAGCCACAGCCCCCCGCCCGCCGCCGCGTCACAGGTGCCATCCACGCTGTCGGGCAGGAAGGGATCGACCACGCGGCCATCTTTCAGCACGCTGACATGGACATGCGGGATGTTGGTCAGCCCGCTGAGGCCGACATGACCCAGCCGGTCGCCTGCCTGCACCCTGTCCCCGGATTTCACCGCGACCGAGCCACGTTTCATGTGGCAATAAAGCGTCTGCCAGCCGTCCCCATGATCGACGCGCACGGCATTGCCGCATTCGCGCCCCTCGATCTCGGCCCGGTTTTCAGAGGTCACGGCGCGATCGGCCATCCCGTCGCGGGTGGCGGACACGATACCGGGGGCGGCGGCCAGCACATCGACGCCATCCGCCAGCATGTCAAAGCTGCGCAGCACGATATCCGTGCCGCGATGCCCTTCGCGGGTCTTCAGACCGCAGGTATAATCCCGCTGGCCCTGGCCCGGGTCGATATCGACGTAATCCTCGATATAGCAGGTGGTGCCCAGCTCGCAGTCGATCGGCAGGGCAAGGCGCGGGGCGTCGGCGGCCACCGGCGCGGCGAGCAAGAGCCCGAGTATCGCGCCGGCGGTCAGTTGTTGCATCAATCCGCGGTCAGAAGGGGCGGCTTGTTGCCCGACAGGCGCGGGTTGTCCGGCCCTTCGATGCGCAGGTCGATCTCGCCCGCCTTGACGCCGACCTTGACCAGCCCGCCCTTGGACAGCTTGCCGAACAGCAACTCTTCGGCCAGGGGCTTTTTGATGTATTCCTGGATCACGCGGCCCAACGGACGCGCGCCCATCTTGTCATCATAGCCCTTGTCGGCCAGCCACTCGGCCGCGGCCTTGGTCAGCTCGATCGAGACATTGCGATCCATCAACTGCGCCTCAAGCTGCAGCACGAACTTTTCGACGACCTGCAGGATCACCTCTTTCGGCAGCGGCTGGAAGCTGATGACAGCGTCCAGACGGTTGCGGAATTCCGGCGTGAAGGTGCGTTCGATCGCGGCGGTATCCTCGCCCTCGCGGCGGTCGCGGCCGAAACCGATGGCGGCCTTGGCCTGCTCGGCGGCGCCGGCGTTCGAGGTCATGATCAGGATCACGTTGCGGAAATCCACCGTCCGGCCGTTATGGTCGGTCAGAGTGCCGTGATCCATCACCTGCAGCAGGATGTTGTAGACATCCGGGTGCGCCTTTTCGATTTCGTCCAGCAGCAGCACGCAATGCGGGTGCTGATCGACGCCATCGGTCAGCTGACCGCCCTGGTCGAACCCGACATAGCCCGGAGGCGCGCCGATCAGGCGGCTGACCGCGTGCTTTTCCATGTATTCCGACATGTCAAAGCGCAGCAGCTCGACCCCAAGGGTGTCGGCCAGTTGCTTGGCCACCTCGGTCTTGCCGACGCCGGTGGGGCCTGCGAACAGGTAGTTGCCGATGGGCTTTTCCGGTTCGCGCAGGCCGGCGCGGGCCAGTTTGATCGCGCTCGACAGCGCCTCGATCGCGGCGTCCTGGCCGAACACGACGCGCTTGAGCGTCTGTTCCAGGTCTTTCAGAACCTCGGCGTCGTCCTTGCTGACATTCTTTGGCGGAATGCGCGCGATCTTGGCCACTACGGCCTCGATCTCCTTGGTGCCGATGGTCTTGCGGCGTTTCGACTCTGCGACCAGGTGCTGCGCGGCGCCGGCCTCGTCGATCACGTCGATGGCCTTGTCGGGCAGCTTGCGGTCGTTGATATAGCGCGCCGACAGCTCGACCGCGGTCTTGATCGCATCATTGGTGAATTTCACGCTGTGATGCTCTTCGAAATAGGGCTTCAGGCCCTTGAGGATCTTGATCGCGTCTTCTGTCGTGGGTTCGTTCACGTCGATTTTCTGGAACCGGCGCGACAGGGCGCGGTCCTTTTCGAAATGCTGGCGGAACTCTTTGTAAGTGGTCGAGCCCATGCAGCGCAGCTTGCCGCCCTGCAACGCGGGTTTCAGCAGGTTCGAGGCGTCCATCGCCCCGCCCGAGGTGGCGCCCGCGCCGATCACGGTGTGAATTTCGTCGATGAACAGCACCGCGTCGGGGTGGCTTTCCAGCTCGGTCACAACGGCCTTGAGCCGCTCTTCGAAATCGCCGCGATAGCGGGTGCCGGCCAAAAGCGCGCCCATGTCCAGGCTGAAAATCGTGGTCTTCGACAGAACCTCGGGCGTTTCGCCCTGCACGATCTTGCGGGCCAGGCCCTCGGCGATGGCGGTTTTGCCCACGCCGGGATCGCCCACCAGCAGCGGGTTGTTCTTGCGGCGGCGGCACAGCACCTGGATGCAACGCTCGACCTCGTGGCTGCGGCCGATCAGCGGATCGACATCGCCGGTGCGCGCCTTTTCGTTCAGATCGACGCAATACTTGGCCAGCGCCGATTCCCCTTCGGTCACCTTATCGCTGGTCTGGTTGACCTCTTCGGCCTCGGGCGTGGTCGAGCCGGTCACCGGGCGGCTTTCTCCATAGGCCGGATCCTTGGCCACGCCATGCGCGATGAAATTCACCGCGTCATAACGCGTCATGTCCTGCTCTTGCAGGAAATAGGCGGCGTTCGATTCACGCTCGGCGAAGATGGCGACCAGCACGTTGGCGCCTGTCACCTCGGTCCGACCCGAACTTTGCACGTGGATGGCGGCACGCTGGATCACGCGCTGGAACGCGGCGGTGGGCACCGCCTCGGATCCGTCGATATCGGTGATGAGGTTGGCCAGCTCGTCATCGATGAACTCGACCAGGGTCTGGCGCAGCTCTTCGGTGTCGACCGAGCACGCTTTCATCACGCGGGCGGCGTCGGGCTCGTCCACGAGGGCGAGCAAGAGATGCTCCAGCGTTGCGAATTCGTGGCGGCGCGCATTGGCCAGCGCCAGCGCCGCGTGGATTGCCTGTTCAAGCGTGTTCGAGAATGAAGGCACGGTGCGTGCTCCTGTCTTGTTCAATCGGCCGGTTCGTCGCGCGATCCAACCTTGGGCCTCATATCTTAAAGTTTGGTCGATAACGGCCACGCTTCAAGTGTTTTCTGGTGCGGGGCGATCACAATTCCGGGTCGTCGGGCCGCCCCGCCCATCTATTGACCGTCAAAACGCGTCCTTGCGACGGCGCACTTCGGCGAACACCTCGTTCGCGGGGGCGCCTTCCATCCCGACGCCCTTTTGCACACCCGGTTGATCGGCCCGCAGGAAAGGGTTGGTCTGCAACTCGACCGATAACAGCGATGGAACGGTGGGCCGCCCCTTGGCGCGGGCGTCGTCGATGCGGTCTGATCTAGAGATAAGCGCGGCGTTGTCCGGTTCAATGGTCTTTGCAAATCGCGCGTTGGCGGCGGTGTATTCGTGCCCCGAGCAAATCAGCGTTTCGGGCGGCAATGCGGCCAGTTTCTGCAGGCTGTCCCACATCTGGTCGAACGTGCCTTCGAACACGCGGCCGCACCCCAGCGCCATCAGGCTGTCGGCGGTAAAGGCCACGTGGCTGTCGGGAAAGTGAAAGGCGATATGGCCCACGGTGTGGCCAGGCACGTCGATCACGCGGCCCGTTTCGCCGCCGATCTGCACGCTGTCGCCTTCGGCCACCAGGATGTCGAGCGGCGGCAGGCGATGGGCGTCGGCGGCAGCACCGATCACTTTGACTGGATAGGCCGCGCGCACGGCATCGATGCCCTGCACGTGATCGAGGTGGTGATGGGTGATCAGGATATGCGTCAGGGTCCAACCGCGCCGCTCAAGCTCATCCAGGATGGGGCCGGCCTCGGGGATGTCGATCAGGGCGGTGTCGCCCGTGGCCTTGTCATGCGCCAGGTAGGCGTAATTGTCGCTGAGGCAGGGGATGGTCACGATCTCAAGGGGCATGGCGTTTCATCCTTTGCTTGGTATGGTCGGGCAACACAGTGACGGATCAAGGGCCGGCCCGCAATGCATCTGGACGTTCAGGACCTGCGCAATTTCTATTATCGCAGCACGCTGGGCCGGGCGGCGCAAAAGACCGTGCGCGACGCGGTGCTGGCCATGTGGCCCGAGGCCAAGGGTCAGACCGTGGCGGGCTTTGGCTTTGCCGTGCCGCTATTGCGCCCGTATCTGAAAGAGGCGCGCCGCGTCGTCGGCCTGATGCCGGGGCCGCAAGGTGTGATGCCCTGGCCCGCCGGTCAGCCGAATGTCAGCGTGCTGTGCGACGAAACGCGCTGGCCGCTGGAAACCGGCCATGTCGACCGGCTGATCCTGATGCACGGGCTGGAAACCAGCGAGAACCCCACCGCGCTGCTGGACGAGTGTTTCCGCGTGCTGGGGCCCGGCGGCAAGGCCATGTTCATCGTGCCGAACCGAGGCGGGCTATGGTCGCGCAGCGACCGCACGCCCTTTGGCTATGGCCGGCCCTACACGCTGACCCAGCTTGAGGCGCAGCTGAAACGGCACCATTTCCTGCCCGAGCGCCACGTGACCACCCTGTATCAGCCGCCCAGCCATCGCCGCTTTTGGCGCAAGACGGCGGGCTTTTGGGAACAGATCGGGCGTAGCTTGCCGATCGTAATGGCGGGGGGCGTTCTGATCGTAGAGGCCAGCAAGCGCGTCCATGCCCCGACCAGCGGCCTGACCGAGGCGGTCCGCCGCCCGCTGGACGTTCTGGACGGGTTGGGCAAACCCGTGGCCGGGCGCCGATCGGCACGCCAAACGACCTGATCGCGGTTGATAGCGTTAACGATTTCGCCGCTTCACATCGCGAGGAATCGAAAAACCTACGCCTGATGCGTAAAAAAGTTGCATAAGAAATACGCACAAAGGGTCGCACTTGGCGTAAGGTGTTGAAAACAAATGAAATCACCTTGGGCATATAAGATTTATAGCAGGTTGATAGCTTAGGATTGCTCTGCTACACCCCTGCCGAATTTCCGTGCCTTGATAACAGTCAGGCTGTGTAAACGCCCCCGGGGCCGCAAGGCCGATCTTAACCGGGGCCAGAATATCGGAAGGGTGGACGTGTCCGAACCAGCTTCGATTTCCTCCGGCATCGCCGCGCGCTATGCCACGGCCGTTTTTGAACTGGCCAAAGAAGAAAAATCCGTCGCCAAGATCGAATCCGACCTGGACGCGCTGGAAGCCGCGCTGAACGACAGCGAAGATTTCCGCGACCTGATCGCCTCGCCGGTCTATTCGCGCGACGCGCAGGGCAAGGCGATCATCGCCCTGGCCAAGAAAATGGGCCTGACCACCATCATGACCAACGTGCTGGCCCTGATGGCGCAAAAGCGCCGCTTGTTCGTGCTGCCCCAGCTGGTCGGCGCGCTGCGCGCCCAGATCGCCGAGGACAAGGGCGAGGTCACCGCCGATGTCGTCAGCGCCAAGGCCCTGACCAAGACGCAGACCGACAAGCTGGCCAAGACGCTGAAAGAGCGTGTGGGCAAAGATGTGAAGATTAACGCGACCGTCGATGAAAGCCTTATCGGCGGTCTTATCGTCAAAGTGGGTTCGAAGATGATCGACACCTCGATCGCCTCGAAGCTGAACTCCCTCCAGAATGCAATGAAAGAGGTCGGATAAATGGGTATCCAAGCGGCAGAGATTTCTGCGATCCTGAAGGACCAGATCAAGAATTTCGGTCAAGAGGCCGAAGTGGCCGAAGTCGGCCGGGTGCTGTCGGTTGGCGACGG
>JAASTF010000143.1 GCA_021767525.1 Paracoccaceae bacterium | reverse complement strand
GTGCCCGAACCCGCGCGCGCCGATGGCGGCGCCACGATCGGGCGCTATGCCATCGCGCGGTTCAACCTGGTGGCCGAAGGGCGGCCCAGCCATGCCGGCGCGCGCCTGTCCGAAGGGCGCAGCGCGATTGCCATGTTCGCCCGCAAGCTGCTGGAGATCGAGGCGATGACCGGCGAGGATTGCACCTTTTCCGTGGGTGTCATCAATGGTGGGCAGTGGGTGAATTGCGTCTCGTCCATTTGCGAGGGGCAGGCCCTGAGCATGGCGAAAAAGCAAGAAGACCTGGACGATGGCGTGGCGCGGATGATGGCGCTGGCGGGTGAGGAAAACGGCGTGGAATTCCGCATCACGCGCGGTGTGACGCGCCCCGTCTGGAAGCCCGATCAACCCGGCACGATGGCGATGTATGAAATGGCCAGGGGCATCGCCAAGGAGTTGGGGTTCGACATGAGTTGCGAAAGCTCGGGCGGCGGGTCGGATGGCAATTTCACCGGCGCGATGGGGATACCGACGCTGGACGGGCTGGGCGTGCGCGGCAACGGGTTGCATACGCTGACCGAGCATATCGAGGTGGCAAGCCTGGCCGAGCGCGGCAAGCTGCTTGCTGGGATGCTGATGCGGCTGAGCTGATCCGGCGGAGGGGGCTGGCGCCCGCGCGTGGGGCGCATCGCTGGCGCGATGCGGGATGAGGGGCGCTGCCCCTCAAACTCCCCGGGATATTTATGGAGAGAGGAAGCCCTGAAGGTCGCGCCGGTCGCGCGACTGGGTCGAGAGGGTGGCGGGGTTCAGGTCGGCGGTGGCTGCGAGGTCCGCGATCAGCAGCGTCGGGCCGCGCCCTGCGGTTGCCAGTGCCTGGCCATCGGGGCCGGCGATGATGGATTTGCCACCATAGGTCAGGCCGTTTTCGGTGTCGCAGAGATTGGCATAGGCGATGGTCAGCGCGCGTTCTGCGGCGCGGGCGGGCACCATCGCATCGGCCACCACGTCGAAGCCAGCCGGGTTGGCGGTGGGCACCAGGATCAGATCGACGCCCAGATCGGCCAGGGCGTGGACGTGATGGGCGAATTCCACGTCGTAGCAAATGAGCAGGGCGGTTTTGCGACCATTCAGGTCGAAGGTGCAGTAGGCGTCACCGGGGGTGAAAATCGCGGCCTCGGCCGGGCCGAACAGTTGGATCTTGCGATAATGGCCCAGCACGTTGCCTTGGCCGTCAAAGGCGGTGGCGCTGTTGTAGACCACATCGCCCGCGCGTTCGGCCCAGCCGATGGTCAGGCCGCAGCCATGCGCGCGGCACAATTGCGAGAGCCGGCTTTGCCAGTCGCCATCGCGGGGCTGCGCGAGGGCGGCCATCCGGTCGGTCTGGTTGTAGCCGGGCAGGAACAGTTCGGGCATCAGGGCCATCTGCGCGCCGCTGGCTGCGGCGGTGCCAAGCGTCCGGTCGATCGCGGCAAAGGCCACGCCCAGATCGCCGGCGGGCGAGGGGCCCTGGTAGAGCGCGAGTTTCATGCCTCTTCCCGGGCGGGTTGGGCGGCGGCGTGATAGGCCATGTAATCGCGCTGGATCGCGATCTGGTCGGCGACGAATTTCGCGTCGTGCCAGACCCCCCAGATGAAGGACGAGCCGCGACGCGTCTGCCAGGGCAGGCCGATGAAATAGACGCCCGGCACGCGGCTGACGCCGCGCTTGTGCAGCGGTTGGCCTCGGTCGTCGAACGTGTCGACCTGCAACCAGCCGTAATCGACGGCATAGCCGGTGGCCCATAGGATCGTGCCGATGCCCGCATCTGCCAGATCGAGCGACAGCACCGGGTCGGTCACGCAGGGCGGATCGGCGGGGATGTCGCGGGCCGTGGGCTCGGGCGACAGGTCGATGCCGTTCGCGGCGATCCAGGCGTCGGCCTCGTCCAGCACCGACAGGTAATTGGCATCGCCCTTGGCCAGATTCCGGGCCAGGTCGGCGGCAAAGCGCATGGTGCCGTTGTCATAGCTTTCCGTCATGCCGAGCAGGGTCAGGCCCTGGTGGGCGAGGCTGCGAAACTCGACCGTCTTGCCGCCATCCGCGCCGCTGACGGCAATCGTCACATGCGACGCGCCGGCATCGGGGGTTTCGGCGTTCCACTTGCCCAGAACGCCCAGCCACCACACGAAATCGCGGCCGCGATAGCTGCGCGGAGGGCGGTCATGGGGGCCGACGGACAGGTAGACCTGGCGGCCCGCGCGCATCAATTCCTCGGCGATCTGCACACCGGACGAGCCCGCGCCCACCACCAGGACCGCGCCCTTGGGCAGTTGCGCGGGGTTGCGGTAGCTGGCCGAATGCATCTGCATCACCCCCGCATCTTGGGGCACCAGCGGCGGGATGATCGGTTTCTGAAACGGGCCGGTGGCGGCCACCACGTTCTGCGCCTCGATCACGCCCGCGCTGGTTTCGACGCGAAAGCCCTGCGATCCGTCCAGCCGCGTGACGCGGCGCACCTCGACCCCGGTGCGGATCGGCGCGCCGATTTGTTGCGCGTAGGCGACGAAGTAATCGGCCACGGCCTCTTTGTCGGCGAAGGCGTCGCCGTCGCAGGAAAACTCCATGTTCGGGAAGCGGTCATGCCAGGCGGGGCCATTGGCCACCAGCGAATCCCACCGCTCACTGCGCCAGCGTTCGGCGATGCGGTGCCGTTCCAGAACCACGTGGGGGATGCCATGCGCGCCCAGATGCTCGCTGGTGGCGATGCCGGCCTGGCCGCCGCCGACCACCACGGTGTTGATCCGTTCCATGCGCCTGGTCCTTTCACGCTGTTGCCCGTTCAACCTAGGCGCGGCGGGGCGGGCGCGAAAAATATCATTTGGTGAAGCCTTGATTGGGCTTACGCTAATCTCTGTTAGGCAGGCCCTAAGCGTGACTTTGCCAAACCGTGCTTGGCGTGGGCGGGCGAAAGGCGGATCGTGGGGGGGTAAGGGGACATTCAGCGCAGAGGGATCATGGCCAAGGACATCGCCGCGACATCGATACTGGACGGGCTGCGCGCCGCCGCCACCGCGCCGTTCGAAGAGGCCCGGGCCATGCCGCCCGAGGTTTATACCAGCCCGGATTTCCTGGAGTTGGAGATGCGCCACATCTTTGCCCGCGACTGGTATTGCGTGGGCCGCGCCGACGGGCTGGCCCATCCTGGCGATTACCTGACCTGCGATCTGGCGGGGCAGCCGGTCGCCGTTCTGCGCGACCGCGACGGGCACCTGCGCGCCATGTCGAACGTGTGCCTGCACCGCATGTCGACCCTGCTGCAGGGCAGTGGCAACACCCGCGCCATCGTCTGCCCCTATCATGCCTGGACCTATAACCTGGATGGCCGCTTGCGCGGTGCGCCCGCGATGGGGCTGAACGAGGGGTTCTGCAAAGACAGCTACCGCCTGCCGCAAATCCGTTGCGAAGAGTGGCTGGGCTGGGTGTTCATCACGCTGAACCCCGATGCGCCGCCGGTGGCAACCCAACTGGCCGAGCTTGAGGCGATGATCGCGGGCTATGACATGGCGCGCTACAGCCAGGCCTTTGCCGAGGAACATGTCTGGGACACCAACTGGAAGGTGCTGGCCGAGAATTTCATGGAAAGCTATCACCTGCCGGTCTGCCATGCGGGCACCATCGGCGGGCTGAGCAAGCTGGAAGAAATGGTCTGCCCCCCGGGGCACGCGGCCTTCAACTATCACACCATCCTGAAGGACGAGAGCTTGGCGATCGCCTGCGCGCATCCGGACAATGATCGGTTGCAGGGTGATGAGAGGCGGATGACTTACCTGATCGCAGCCTATCCCTCGCTGCTGATCACGCTGACACCGGGCTATTTCTGGTACCTGTCGCTGCTGCCCAAGGGGCCGGGGCAGGTGCATATCCGCTTTGGCGGCGGCATGTCCGACGATTTCGCGGGCGACGCGGACGCGGCGGAAAACTTCGCCCGGCTGAAAACCCTGCTTGATGACGTGAATATCGAGGACCGCGGCTGCACCGAAAAGGTGTATCGCGGGCTGTCGTCGCCGCTGGCGCAGGCGGGGCACCTGTCGCATCTGGAGCGTCCGAATTACGATTTCGCGCGCTATCTTCTGGCGCGGATCGAGGCCGGGGCGGCCTGAGCATCAAGGAACAGAACAATGGCACATCAGCGGATCCGACCGTTCAACACGCGCGACACCTACCCCGAACAGAAACTCGACAACGACCTGGCGCAGGCCGTCGTGACCCATGGCGGGCGGATCGTCTGGATGCGGGGGCAATGCCCGCAGGAATTGGACACGGCCGAGAATATCGACAGCCATGACCCGGCCGAGCAGACCCACAAGGTGATGCAGAACATTCGCCAGCTGATCGAAGAGGCGGGCGGGCAGATGGAACACCTGGTCAAGGTCGTCGTCTACATCACCGATGTGCGTCACCGCGAGGCGGTCTATCGCACGATGGGCGAGTATATCCGCGGCGTGCACCCGGTTTCGACAGGCTTGGTGGTGCAGGCGCTGGCGCGGCCCGAATGGCTGGTCGAGATCGACGCAACGGCGGTTATTCCTGATTGAGGCCGGGCAGGGGGCTCTGCCCCCGTCCTCGTTCCGAGGACTCCCCCGGGATATTTTTGGAGAGAGGAAACTCATGACCTTTTCGCTGGTGGCGCGTTGTGCCGAGACGGGGATGTTCGGTGTGGCGATATCCTCGTCCTCGCCGGCGGTGGCCGCGCGGTGTTCCTACGCGCGCGCCGGGGTTGGGGCCGTGGCCTCGCAGAACGTGACAGACCCGACGCTGGGGCCGCTGGCGCTGGATTTGATGGAAAGCGGCATGGCTTCGCGCGCGGCGGTTGAGGAGGTCACGCGGCGCGGGCAGTTCATCGAATACCGGCAGGTGCTGGCCGTGGACGGGCAGGGGCGCACGGCCATCCATTCAGGGCCCAATTCGCTGGGTATCTGGACGCAGGCGCAGGGGGATAACGTGGCCTCGGGCGGGAACCTGTTGGCCAATGACGGGGTGCCGCAGTCCATCGTCGACGGGTTTCTGGCCAGTTCCGGCCATCTGGGCGACCGCCTTGTCGCGGCGATGCGCGCGGGGCTGGCGGCGGGGGGCGAGGCCGGGCCGGTGCATTCGGCGGGCATGATGCTGGTGGACCGCGTGCCCTGGCCCGTGGCCGATCTGCGCTGCGACTGGACCGAGGATTGCCCGATCGAGGCCGTGGCCACGGCTTGGAAGGTCTATAAACCCCAGCTTGACGCCTATGTGCAACGCGCGCTCGACCCGCGGGCGGCACCGTCCTATGGCGTGCCCGGCGACGAATAGCGCCGCTTGCCAAGCCATGCGCGCCCCGTCACTTTAGCCGGTGTGGGGGCGAATGCGGGGGCAGGGGATGCTGCGATACACCCTGAGACAGCTGGAATATTTCGTCGCGGTTGGCGAGGCGGGCAGCATCGCGCGTGCCTCGGAGCGGATCAATGTCTCGTCGCCCTCGATTTCGGCGGCGATCACGCAGCTGGAGCAGGAATTCGGCCTGCCGCTTTTCGTGCGCCAGCACGCGCAGGGCCTGTCGCTGACCCAGGGCGGGCGGCAGATGCTGGACCAGGCGCGCACGGTTCTGCGCGAGGCGGCGGTGATGATGGACATCGCGGGCGATATTTCGGGCACCGTGCGCGGGCCGATGGCGGTGGGCTGCCTTGTGACATTCGCGCAGATCGTGCTGCCCACGCTGCGGCGCGGGTTCGAGGCCGCCTATCCCGATGTGCGCCTGCGCCAGCACGAATTGAACCAGCTGGAGATTTTCAGCGCCCTGCGCCGGTCAGAGATCGACGTGGCGCTGACCTATGACCTTGAGGTGCCGGCGGATTTGCGGTTCGAGCCGCTGTTGACCTTGCCGCCCTTCGCGTTGATGGCCGAGGATCACCCGTTGGCCGACGCGCCGCAGGTGACGGTGGAGCAGTTGAGGGATCACCCGATGGTTCTGCTGGATCTGCCGCTGAGTTCGGATTACTTCCTGTCCTTTTTCGACCAGGCGGGGGTGCGCCCGGTGGTAGCCGAACGCACCCGCGACATGGCGGTGATGCGCAGCATGGTGGGCAACGGCTTTGGCTATTCCATCGCCAATGTGCGGCCGTTGAACCCGCTGTCGCCCGATGGCAACCCGCTGCGATTCATCCCCATCGCGGGGCCGGTGCGGCCCTTGCAGATGGGGCTGCTGATGGCGCGGGATGCCGCGAAAACGAACACTGTGCGCGCCTTTGGCGATCATGCCCGCGCGGCGGTGGCGCAAGGCGGCTGGCCATCCATCGGGGCGATTGCCGTCACCACGCCTTAGCCTGTGCCTAAGCGCTGGTTTCGCAGCCGGTTCTTGGCGCTGTGGGTTGCGTCCGTATCCTGATCGCACCCCGCCTGACAGATGGAGACACACCTTGCGCGACCCCCGTTACGACATCTTGTTCGAGCCGCTGCAAATCGGGCCGGTGACAGCGAAGAACCGGTTCTACCAGGTGCCGCATTGCAACGGCGGCGGCTATCGCGACCCGTCGGCGGCGGCCGAGATGCGCGGCGTTAAATCGCAAGGCGGGTGGGGCGTGATCTTTACCGAGCAGTGCGAGATCCACCAGACCTCGGAAATCACACCGTTCATCGAGCTGAGGCTGTGGGAAGATCAGGACATTCCCGCCATCGCGCGCATGGCGGGCAAGATAAAAGAACACGGCGCGCTGGCGGGCATCCAGCTGGCCTATTCGGGGGTGAATGGGCCCAACCTTTACACGCGCGAGGTGCCGCTGGCGGTGTCGGCCATGCCGATCCGGACCTTCACCAATGACCCGCTGCAAGCGCGCGCGCTGACCAAGGACGACATTCGCGACCTGCGCCGCTGGTTCGTGAACGCGGCAAAACGGTCGCAACGGGCGGGGTTCGACCTGATCTGCCTTTATGGCGCGCATGGCTTTGGTATCTTTCAACATTTCCTGAGCCGCGCCACCAACCAGCGCGACGATGAATATGGCGGCAGCCTAGAGAACCGGGCGCGCTTTGCCCGCGAGGTGGTGGCCGATATCCGTGACGCTGTGGGCGACAGGATGGGCATCACCATGCGCGTATCGCTGGACGAAACCATCGGCGAGCTGGGATTTTCCAACGCCGAGCTGCGCGATTTCATCGAAATGCACCGCAACCTGCCCGATATGTGGGACTTGGCGCATGGCACGTGGGAGGATTGCTCGGGCCCCTCGCGCTTCAAGGAAGAGGCCGCGCAAGAGCATCTGGTGCGCGGAATCAAGGAGCTGACCGACCGCCCTGTTGTGGGCGTGGGGCGCTTTACCAGCCCTGATGTGATGGCGCGGATGATCCGGCAGGGCACGCTGGATGCCATCGGCTGCGCGCGGCCATCCATCGCCGATCCGTTCCTGCCGAAAAAGATCGAAGAGGGCCGGATCGAGGACATCCGCGAATGCATCGGCTGCAATATCTGCATCACCGGCGACATGACCATGAGCCTTAGCCGCTGCACGCAAAACCCCACCTTCATGGAAGAATGGCGCAAGGGCTGGCATCCCGAACGGATGAACGAAAAGGGGCCCAGCCAGTCGGTGCTGGTAGTGGGCGCGGGGCCCGCGGGGCTGGAGGCGACGCGCGCCCTGGCGGAGCGCGGCTATGACGTGGCGCTGGCCGAGGCCGGG
>JAASTF010000142.1 GCA_021767525.1 Paracoccaceae bacterium | reverse complement strand
CCGCGCGCCTGGTCGATGCAGTGAAACAGCGGGTTCCAGTCGAACATGGCCAGCATGTAGGCGGGCAGGGTGTTGGCCACGAACATCTTGCCCGACGCGATCATGTTGGCGCGCTGGTAGATCGTGGTGAAGATGCTGACGAAGGTGGGAAACCACGGCTTGATCGCCAGCAGCAGAACGCCCAGACCCAGCCCCGTGAACCAGGCCAGAAGGATCATCGCGAAGGCAGAGGTGGGATCCTGCACCTCGAACGGGGTAAAGGCCACGTCGTAGATGAACAGGATCACGAAAAGCGACAGCACCTGGATATACAACGTCGACAGGGCGGCGGCCATGATCGAGATGATCGTGTTCATCGGCGCGTGTTTCATCATGGGCGAGGCCGGGCCCTCGGCCCCGACGACCGCGCCCAGGGTTTTCGCGTGGGTCATGTAAAGGAAGATTCCCGACATGATATACAGCAGGAAATCGCCCCTCAGCGCGGCGCTGCGCAGGCCCAGGACCGAGAACAGCACGTAGAAGGCCAGCACGAAAATGGCCACTTGCAGCATGTTCATGACAATCGCCATCAGCGCGTTGCCATGCGCCTTGCGGACGCTGCGCACGGTGCTGTGATAGATCAGCTCGAATATGGTCAGGGCCGATGTCAGGCCGGACTGACGCATGGGGCGTTGTTGAAACATGGCCTCAGTGCCTTGGGTCTGGGCGGGAAATACCACGGAATTCTTGCCGATCCGTTGGCATGTGATCATAAGGGGGCACGCCCTTTTTGGCAATTCGCGCCGTGCAGCCCGGCGCACAGGCAGGAGATATGTGGTTGGATTACGAACAGCTTACCCAGGTCATGCGGCGCCTTGCGCTGGAAGCGGGCGACAAGATCATGGAGATCTACAACGCCGACGATTTCGACGTGAAGGTGAAATCGGATGAAAGCCCGGTGACCGAGGCGGACGAGGCGGCGGATGCGCTGATCTCGGCCGGGTTGCGCGCGGCGTTTCCCGACGTGGCGCTGGTGACCGAAGAGCAGGCTGCCTCGCATGCCGAAACGGCCAACACGTTCCTGATCGTCGATCCGCTGGACGGCACCAAGGAGTTCATCAAGCGGCGCGGCGATTTCACCGTGAATATCGCCTATGTCGAAGATGGCGTGCCGACGCGCGGCGTAGTCTTCGCACCGGCCAAGGGACGGATGTTCCTGACGCTGGCCGATGGCAGCGCGGTCGAAGAAGACGGCCCCTTTGCCAAGGACCAGATGGGCACCGCCCATCCGATCCGCGTGCGCGATTCCGACAACAGCGCGTTGAATGTCGTCGCCTCGAAATCGCACCGCGATCAGGCGACGGATGATTACATCAGCAAATACGCCGTGGCCGACACGAAATCGGCGGGCTCGTCCCTGAAATTCTGCCTTGTGGCCACGGGCGAGGCCGACCTTTACCCGCGCGTGGGCCGCACGATGGAATGGGACACCGCCGCCGGCCACGCGGTGCTGAACGGTGCAGGGGGCCGCGTCGTGCGTTTTGACGACCACAGCCCGCTGACATACGGCAAAGACGGGTTCGCCAACCCGTTTTTCATCGCCTATGCGCCCAGCGTCGCGTTGAAACCGGCATGAGCGTTCTGATCGTCATCCCGGCGCGCTATGCCTCGACCCGGTATCCGGGCAAACCCCTGGTGGGCCTGACCGGCGCCAGCGGTGACACCCGCACCCTGATCGAGCGCAGCTGGCGCGCGGCGGGGCAGGTTGCGGGCGTGGATCGGGTGGTGGTGGCCACCGATGACGATCGCATCCGCGACGCCGCCCAAGGGTTCGGCGCCGAGGTGGTGATGACCTCGGACGCCTGCGAAAACGGCACCGAACGCTGTGCCGAGGCGCACGCCGCGCTGGGTGGTGGATACGAGATCGTGGTGAACCTGCAAGGCGACGCACCGCTGACCCCGCATTGGTTTGTCGAGGATCTGGTGAAGGGCCTGCGCGACGATCCCGGCGCGCAGGTGGCGACGCCCGTGTTGCGCTGCGATGGCCGGGCGCTGAACGGGTTTCTGGACGATCGCAAGGCGGGCCGCGTGGGGGGCACGACCGCCGTGTTCGGCGCCGGGGGGCGGGCGCTCTATTTCTCGAAAGAGGTGATCCCTTATACCGCCGCGCGCTATGACGACGAGGCGGAGACGCCGGTTTTCCATCATGTCGGCGTTTATGCCTATCGCCCCGATGCGCTGGCGGCCTATCCCGATTTGCCCGCCGGCCCGTTGGAGCAGTTGGAAGGGTTGGAGCAGTTGCGGTTCCTGGAGCATGGCCACCCCATCCTGTGCGTCGAGGTGGCCGCCAAGGGCCGCCAGTTCTGGGAGCTGAACAACCCCCAGGACGTGCCAAGGATCGAGGCGATGATGGCCGAGATGGGGATGGAATGACCGCCCCGCGGGCCAGCGTTGTCATCGTCAGCCGCGGCCGACCCGACACGCTGTGCCTGTGCCTGGCGGGGGTGGCCCGCCTGCGCCATGCCACATACGAGGTGGTGGTGGTGGCCGATCCGGCCGGGCTGGCCGCCGCGCGCGCGCTGCCCTTTGCCGAGCATCTGAAACTGGTCGAATTCGATCGGCCCAACATTTCCGAGGCGCGCAATATGGGCGTGGCCCAAGCGGCGGGCGAGGTCGTGGCCTTTATCGACGACGACGCCGCGCCCGAGCCGCGCTGGCTGGAGCATCTGTTGCGGCCTTTTGCCCAGCCCCGCGTGGCCGCAGCGGGCGGGTTCGTGCGGGGGCGCAACGGGATCTCGTTTCAGTGGACGGCCCGCACCGTGGATGAAACCGGTGCGGCGCATTCGGCGGATGTGGATGGGCGCGCGGTCACGCTGCTGACCCCGCCACCGGGCCGCGCGGTCAAGACCGAGGGCACCAACATGGCGGTGCGCCGCGATGTGCTGGCCGATATCGGCGGGTTCGATCCGGCCTTTCGGTTCTACATGGATGAAACCGATCTGAACATGCGGCTGGCACGGGCGGGCCATGCCACGGCCATCGTGCCGCTGGCGCAGGTGCATCACGCCTATGCCCCCAGCGTGCGGCGCGGCGCCGACCGCGCGGTGGCGGACCTGCACGATGTGGGCGCGTCGCAGGCGGTGTTTTTGCGCAAGCATCACCCGCGCCCCGCGGATTGGCCGGCGATCCTGCGCCAGCGTCGCGCGCAGGAATGGCGGCGGTTGGTGCAGCAGATGGTCGATGGCCGGCTGGAGCCGCGCGATGTGCGGCGCATCCTGGCCGGGTTCGACGCCGGAGTGGCCGAAGGGAAGGCGCGCCCGGCGTCGCCGGCGCGGCGTATCGCCGCCGCGGCGCGCGGGTTCCTGCCCTTTCCCAGCCTGGCGACCGGCCCCGCCGAGGTGCTGGCCGGCCGCCTGTGGCAGCGTGCCCGTCTGCGCCACGCCGCCGCCGAACGCGCGGCCCAGGGGGCCACCGTTTCGCTGTATGTCTTTTCGCATACGGCGCTTTTTCACTCGGTCCGGTTTCTGCCGGAAGGTGTCTGGTTTCAGCGCGGCGGCCTGTGGGGCCGCAGCGACCGGGCCGACCCGCTGTGGCGGTGGTGGCGTTTTCGCAGCCGGCTGGCCCGCGAGGCGGCGCGCAACGAACCGCTTAGATAAGCCCCTTTTTGTTGATTTTTTGGGCCAAGTGGTGAAAAAACAGCCAAATTCCCCGTGGAATAAGGGGGTTTTGCAATGCGTTCCGTCACCGGAATCGTTAAACTCATGACGCAATGTTTCGGTAATGCCGTGTGTGCAACACGCTGAATGACGAGGTCAGGTTATGAAAAAGAAGGTAACAAAGGCGATTTTCCCCGTGGCCGGTCTGGGCACGCGGTTTCTGCCAGCCACCAAGTCGGTGCCGAAAGAGATCATGACGCTGGTCGACAGGCCGCTGATCCAATACGCCATCGACGAGGCGCGCGCCGCAGGGATCAAGGAATTCATCTTTGTCACCTCGCGCGGGAAAAGCGCGCTTGAAGATTATTTCGACGAGGCGCCGCAGCTGGAACAGACCCTGCGCAAGTCGAACAAGACCGATCTTCTGGAAACGCTGAAAAGCACCAACATGGAATCCGGGGCGATTGCCTATATCCGCCAGCACAAGGCATTGGGCCTGGGCCACGCGGTGTGGTGCGCCCGTCGGCTGATCGCCAACGAGCCTTTCGCGGTCATCCTGCCGGATGACGTGATCGCCGCGGAAAAACCCTGCTTGCAGCAGATGGTCGAAGCCTACGAAGAAACCGGTGGAAATATCGTCGCCGCGATGGAGGTGCCGCCCGAAAAGGCAAGCGCCTATGGCGTGCTGGACGTGAAAGAGGACATGGGCTCGGTCGTGTCGGTCAAGGGCATGGTGGAAAAGCCCAAGCCGGGCACCGAGCCGTCGAACCTGGCCGTGATCGGGCGTTATATCCTGACGCCGAGCGTGTTGCAGAACCTCAACAAGATGAAATCGGGCACGAACGGGGAAATCCAGCTGACCGACGCGATCGCCGCCGAGATCAACGCCGACCGCGACGTGTTCGGCTATCGTTTTCGCGGGCAGCGGTTCGATTGCGGCTCGAAGGCGGGGTTCTTGCAGGCCACCGTGTCTTTCGGCCTGTCGCGCCCCGAGCTGCGGGACGAGCTGTCGCAATACCTGCGCGAGATCGTGTCGCAAGAGAAGGCGGCGGAATAGGCCAGGCCGCCGCGCGTGGGCGATCTGCCGGGGGCAAAGCCGCCGTTCATCCTTGATCTGACGCGGCTGGTCAGCCGCGCGGGGCGCGCTGCCACCGGGATCGACCGGGTCGAGCGGGCCTATTTGTCTTGGCTGTTGTCGCTGGAACGTCCGGTTTTTGCGCTTGTACGCACGGCCTACGGGTTTGCCCTGCTGGACCGGGCGGGGATGGCAAAGCTGGCGGCGCGGCTTGACGGGGCGGTGCCCTGGGGCGCGCCCGATGCGCTGTCGCGCCTGCGGCGACGCCTGCCCGAGCCGCGCCAACGGGCCGAGGCCGATGTGCGGCGGGTGGCCCTCGCGCGCTGCCTGCCGGGCCGGCTGGGGGCGATGCTGGCGCGGTCGTTGCAGCCGGGCGGAGTTTATCTGAATGTCGGGCACAGCAACGTCACCGACAGGGTGCTGACGGTGTTTCGACAGGACGCCCAGGCCCGGATCGCCGTGATGATCCATGACACGATCCCGCTGGATTACCCGCAGTTCCAGCGCCCCGAGGTGGTGGCGCGGTTTGGCCCGATGTTGCGCCGGGTGCGCACGCGGGCCGACTGGATCCTGTGCAACTCGCACGCGACGGCGGCGGATGTCGAGCGGGCCATGGCCCGGTGGGGCCCGGTGCCGCCGCGTATCGTGGCCCATCTGGGCGTGACGGTGGCCCCCGCTGCCCCGGATTGGCCGCGCCCGCCGGGATTTGATCCGGCGCGCCCCTATTTCATCGCCTTGGGCACGATCGAACCGCGAAAGAACCACGGGTTTCTTCTGGACCTGTGGGAAAGCCTTGCCCGCGATGGCGTGCAGCCGATGCCGCAATTGCTGATTTGTGGCGCAAGGGGGTGGCGCAACCAGGCGCTATTCGACCGGCTGGACAGCTTTGCCCAGCGCGGGCGCGATCTGTTCGAGGTGCCGGGGCTGACCGATGCGCAACTGTCGGCCGCGCTGTCCGGGGCGGCGGGGCTGCTGTTTCCCAGCCATGCCGAGGGGTATGGCCTGCCGCCGATGGAGGCCGCGGCGCTGGGGGTGCCGGTTTTGTGCAACGATCTGGCGGTGTATCGCGAAGTTCTGGAGGATATTCCCGTTTACGCAAGCGTTAACGATATATATCCTTGGCAAAAAAGGATAATTGCCCTTATTGCCGAGAGCGGGACGGCCAGAGAACGGAAACCGGCCGCGATGCCCACGTGGGATGCGCATTTCAATACCGTCTTAAGCAAGCTGGTATAAGGGCATTCAAGGCGCACCTGTTGCGCCGGAGCAGGACGAGGACCGGTATTTGGGCGCGGTGCAATCATATCGTTTGAGGCTGCAACGGAAACGCTGGCTGATCCGCGCGTTTCGCAAGCGGCGCGAGTTGCGCACGATCATCGACCGCACGCGCCAGATCAAGCCCGGCGATATCCTGTTGTTTTCGACACAGCGCAACGAACAGGTTCGCCTGCCCTATTTCCTGCAATACTATCGCGACATGGGGGTGAACCACTTTCTGATCGTCGACAATGACAGCGATGACGGATCGTTGGATTTCCTGGCCGACCAGCCCGATGTCTCGGTCTGGCACACGCGCCACAGTTACAAGCGGGCGCGGTTCGGGGTGGATTGGCTGAACTGGCTGCAGCGCAAGCACGGGCACGGGCATTGGACGCTGGTTGTCGATCCGGACGAATTCCTGGTCTATCCGTTCTGCGACACGCGGCCTTTGCGCGCCCTGACCGATTGGCTGGATGCATCATCGATCAAGTCGTTCTCGGCCATGTTGCTGGACATGTATCCCAAGGGCCGGATCGACGAAAACCCGTATCGGCCGGGGCAGGACCCGCTGGAAATCGCCAGCTGGTTCGACGCCGGCAATTACACGATCGCGCGCAATCGCCGGTTCGGAAACCTTTGGATACAAGGCGGCCCCCGGGCGCGCGTGTTCTTTCCCGACATGCCGCAAAAGGCGCCGGCGCTGAACAAGATACCGCTGGTGAAATGGGATCGCCGCTATGCCTATGTCAGCTCGACCCACATGCTGCTGCCGCGCGGCCTGAACCAGGTTTATGACGAGTGGGGCGGCGAAAAGGCAAGCGGCGTCTTGCTGCATACCAAGTTCCTGGACACCTTTACCGTAAAAGCCGCCGAAGAGCTGACGCGCAAGCAGCATTACGCGGCCAGCGTCGAATACCGCGCCTATGCCGATGCGCTGCAGGACAATCCCGATCTTTGGTGCAAGTGGTCGGAAAAATACATAAACTGGCGCCAGCTTGAGATATTGGGCCTGATGTCGAAGGGCAACTGGGCATGAGGCAGCAGGGACGGAAATGACAGTCGGGATCGTCATGCTGGTGCATACCGCGCTGGGCCGGGCCGAACAGGTCGCGCGGCACTGGCACGCGGCCGGCTGCCCCGTGGTGATCCATGTCGACAGGAATGTGCCGCGGCAGACGCATGATGCCTTTGTGCAGGCGCTGTCGGATTTGCAGAACGTGCGGTTTTCGCGCCGGCATCGCTGCGAATGGGGCACCTGGGGGATCGTTGCCGCCTCGCAAAGCGCGTCGGAGCGGATGCTTGAGGATTTTCCGCAGGTGCGCCACGTCTACCTGGCCTCGGGGTCTTGCCTGCCGCTGCGCCCGGTGCAAGAGCTGATCGATTACCTGGCTGCGCGCCCGCGCACCGATTTCATCGAAAGCGCCACGACGGCGGATGTGCCCTGGACGGTCGGCGGGCTGGATCAGGAACGGTTCACGCTGCGCTTTCCGTTCAGCTGGAAACGCCACCGCTGGCTGTTCGACAGCTACGTGAAATTCCAGCGCAAGCTGCGGCTGCATCGCCGGATCCCAAAGGGCATCGTGCCGCATATGGGCAGCCAGTGGTGGTGCCTGACGCGGCAAACCCTGTCGGCCATCCTGCAAGACCCCGAGCGCGACCTTTATGACGCCTATTTCCGCAAGGTCTGGATTCCCGACGAAAGCTATTTCCAGACCCT
>JAASTF010000141.1 GCA_021767525.1 Paracoccaceae bacterium | reverse complement strand
CGCCCCTGCCCTTCGATCTGCCCGGCGACCCAGGATCCTTCGTAGCGATAGCCGTCGGTGCCGGTGAACACGCCCTGACCGTGGCGACGGTCGTCGGCAAACTCGCCCTCGTAGACATCGCCATTGGCATAGGTCAGCTTGCCCAGGCCTTCGCGCCGGCCCGACACGAAGGCACCTTCGTAGACATCGCCATTGGGCTGGGTCAGCTTGCCCTGGCCCGTCATCTGGCCGCCGCGCCACTGGCCCTCGTAAACCAGCCCGTCGGGCAGGGTCAGGGTGCCGCGGCCTTCGCGTGCGCCGCGGGCCATTTCCCCGTCATAGACCGAGCCATCGGGATAGGTGATCGTGCCGCGCCCTTCCTTGACGCCATTCACCCAGTCGCCTTCGTAGACATAGCCGCCGGGCGATTCCATCGTGCCGCGGCCGTGGTGCATCGCGTTCAGAAACTCGCCCTCATAGCGTACGCCGTTGGCATACACCGCCACGCCCCGGCCCGAGATCTTCCCCTCGACCCAGTCGCCCTCGTAGGTGCCGCCATCGGTGAACACGATCTTGCCCACCCCATGCGGCTTGCCCTTTTCGAACTCGCCCTCGTAGACCGAACCGTTGGGAAAGCGCGCCACGCCCTGGCCGCGAATCTCGCCATCGACCCATTGGCCCGTGTATTCATAGCCGTTGGGCAGCCGATAGGTGCCCTGCCCGTGTTGCAGCCCGTTGCGGAACTCGCCTTCGTATACCCCGCCGTCGTCATATTCCTTGGTCTGGGTGTCCTGGGCCCAGGCGGGCGCGGTATGGCCAAGACCAAGGCCAAGCCCCAGAACAAGGGCAAGGCGGGCGGTTCGGGCGGTGCTGATCGTCATCGGGTGCGTTCCTGCTCTGCGCTTTTTTGCGCGCAAGGCGCGCGCGGTGCTACCCGCGAAATCTAAACAAGGCACAGGGGTGCCGCAACGCCTTTTGCCCGGGCTGGCGGGTGCTTGCCCTTTTCCTTCCCCCGCGATCTGTTACATGAAGGCGCAACGCAGCTTTGGGGACGCACAGGACATGGCCGACCGGTTCCGCATCACACTGGCCCAGTTGAACGCCACCGTCGGCGATATCGAGGGCAATGCGCAAAAGGCAAAGAACGCCTGGGAACAGGCGCGCGACGCCGGCGCCGACCTGCTGGCCCTGCCCGAGATGTTCATCACCGGCTACAACCCGCAAGACCTGATCCTGAAGCCGGTGTTCCACCAGACCGCCATCGCGCGCATCCGCCAGCTGGCCACCGAATGCGCCGACGGCCCCGCCATCGCCATCGGCGGCCCCACGCTGGACGGGGTGCGCCTGCACAACGCCTATTACATCCTGCAAGGCGGCAAGGTGACGGCCGAGGTGCTGAAACACCACCTGCCCAATTTCAACGTCTTCGACGAGGAACGCACCTTTGAATCGGGCGATGTGACCGGGCCCTACGTGGTCAACGGGCTGCGCATAGGCAGCCCGGTGTGCGAGGATGCCTGGTACGAGGACGTGGCCGAAACCCTGGCCGAAACCGGGGCCGAGATCCTGCTAGTGCCCAACGGCTCGCCTTATTTCCGCGACAAGCTGGAAATCCGGCAGAACGTGATGGTGTCGCGCGTGGTCGAAACGGGCCTTCCCGCGATCTACCTGAACCTTGTGGGCGGGCAGGATGACCAGGTGTTCGATGGCGGGTCTTTCGCGCTGAACCCGGGCGGGCAGCTGGCGCTGCAAATGCCGGTCATGGAAGAGGCGGTAAGCCATATTGACCTGACGCGTGGACCGGACGGTTGGCGGATCGAGCAAGGCCCGCTGGCCCATGTGCCCGACGCGATGGAGCAGGATTACCACGCCATGGTCCTGGCGCTGCGCGACTACATGCGCAAGACCGGGTTCAAGAAGGTGCTGCTGGGCCTGTCGGGCGGCATCGACAGCGCCATCGTCGCCACCATCGCCGCCGATGCGCTGGGACCCGACAACGTGCGCTGCGTCATGCTGCCGTCGGAATACACTTCGGATCATTCGCTCGAGGATGCCAAGGCCGTGGCCAAGGCGCTTGGCTGCCGCTATGATTTCGTGCCGATCACCGAAGGACGCAAAGCGATTACCGCCACGCTGGCGCCGCTGTTCGAGGGCACGGAACCCGACCTGACCGAAGAAAACATCCAATCCCGCCTGCGTGGCCTTTTGCTGATGGCGCTGTCGAACAAGTTTGGCGAGATGCTGTTGACCACCGGCAACAAGTCCGAGGTGGCCGTGGGCTATGCCACGATCTATGGCGACATGGCGGGTGGCTATAACCCGATCAAGGATGTCTACAAGACCCGCGTGTTCGAGCTGTGCCGCTGGCGCAACGCCAACCACCGCGACTGGATGATGGCGCCGGGCGGCGAGGTGATCCCCGACCGGATCATCACCAAGCCGCCCTCGGCCGAGCTGCGCCCCGACCAGAAGGACGAGGACAGCCTGCCCCCCTATGACGTGCTGGACCGCATTTTGGAGCTGTTGGTGGATCAGGATGCCAGTGTCGAGGATTGCGTGGCCGAAGGATTCGACCGCGACACCGTAGAAAAGGTCGAACACCTGCTGTATGTCAGCGAATACAAGCGGTTCCAGTCCGCCCCCGGCGCGCGGCTGTCGCGCAAGGCGTTCTGGCTGGACCGCCGCTATCCCATCGTCAACCGCTGGCGCGACCGGGGTTAAGGCCCGCGCACTTGCACGATCCGTTCATCCTTTCCCACTAGGCTTGATGCCGGGAAGGCAGCCAAAGGACGGAAACGATGCAGATCTATCTTGGTGGCGTGGTTGGGCTTGTCGCCCTTGGCCTTGTGGCAATCGGTGCGCGGGGCGAGGCGCCCACCGTCGCACCGGCGGACCTGGCAGTGGCGTTGCGCGGCATCCCCATCCAGCAAAGCGTTTTGACTACGGCCCAGATCGGCGCCCAGCCCTGAAACCCGCGGATTTTGACGTAGCGGCCAAGGCTGTTACTCTGTCGGCATTCGAACCGACAGGAGGCTTTTCATGACCTTTCCCTTTCGCGCCACCTTGATGGCCCTTGTTACGGCCAGCCCTGCCGCAGCCGCCGACCTTGCCGATCGCTATACGGAAATGGGCACGATGACCGTCACACTGGACGGCGCCGAGATGGCACTGGTCATCCCCTACGACACCGAAGATGACAGCGGCTATGCCGAGCAGAAGATGCTGATGGGGTCGTTCCTGACAATGAATATCGTGGGCCAGACGGTGGGCGAGGATGGCGAGCCCGGCCGCCCGCTGGTGCAGGTCACGCTGCAGGAACAGATGGGCAAGATGGGGCTAATCTCGGCCGAGATGTTCGACGAACAGGGCTTTGACTCGCCGCTGGCGATGGATTCTGACGGCGGCGAAGGGCGCCTGACGGAATACAGTTTCGAAAACGGCCGGCTGGAGGGCACGGTCGAAGGGACGTTCCTGCGCTTGGCCGATTACATGAGCGAGCCGAAACTGGCCGAGGGTGCAACGCCCCAGCCCGTGACAATACGGTTCGAGGTGGATTTGCCGCCGCTCGACGACTGAACGCGCCTATTCCCACCAGCGGTCGATGGTGGCGATGTCATCGTCGCTCCACCCGAAATGGTGGGCGTATTCATGCACCGTGACATGGGCGATCAGCTGCTCCAGCGTCACGTCGCCCCTGTCGCGCCATTCGGCCAGGATGGGTTGCCGGAACAGCCACACCACATCGGGCCCCGCCGGCTGATCGAAGACCGATTTCTGCGTCAGCGGAATTCCGTCATAAAGCCCGGTCAGTTCCAGCGGGTCGTCCATTCCGAACTCTTGCAGGATGTCGTGGGGCGGCCAATCGGCCACCCGCAACGCCACATCGCGCGCCAGATCGGCAAAGGGCGCGGGAAAGCCCGCCACCGTGTCGCGCGCGACCTGTTCGAACCCGTCGGTATCCAACACCTGCTCCATCCCCCGCGATATGGCCCCGCCAGTGCGCCGCGAAAAGGCCAAAAGCGACCTGCGTGGCGAAAACGGGCAAGCGGGGTGGCGCGGCGCGGGGCGCAGGCTGCCATCCGCTGACAACAAGGCACCGCCAGTGATTCACGTTCACACCGTCCCGGGCGCGTTCTCGCCCGCCGAATGTTCCGCCATTTCCGCCCATTGCGCGGGTCACACCCCGAAAGACGCCCGCCTGGTGGGCCAGGCGCGCGATCACAACCTGCGTCGCGCCGACCTGGTGTGGCTGGACGAGGTCGATGGCGCCGATTGGGTGAAGGACCGCATCATCGAGGTGGTGCGCGCCGCCAACCGCGATGCCTTTGGTTTTGACCTGACCGAGTTCGCCGAAAGCCCGCAGGTCGCCCGCTATGGCGCCGAGCGCGAGGGCCATTTCGACTGGCATTCGGATATCGGTGACGCGGCGCTGGCGCGCAAGCGCAAGCTGACCTTCGTGGCGCAGCTGTCGGACCCGGATGATTACGAGGGCGGCATGCTGGAGGTCATGCCCTCGGCCCATGCCATCGCCGCGCCGCGCGCGCAGGGAACAGACACGCGGTTCCCCAACTACCTGCTGCACCGGGTCACACCCGTGACCCGTGTCGCGCGGCAATCGCTGACGATCTGGGCGCACGGGCCCGCGTTTCGGTAGGGCTCAGGTCCGGCGGAAGGTCAGGTAATGGGGCGTGCGCGCTTCGCGCAGGGCCTTTTGTTCGTAGCGCGTGGAAATCCAGTCATCCCACGGCTCGCGCCAATCGGCGGGGCGTTCGGCCAGCCATTCGAACCCGTGGCGCGGCACCTGTTCCAGCGTCTGGCGGACGTAATCGGGAATATCGGTCGCCACGCGGAAAACCGCGCCGGGTTTCATTACCTGGGCCAGCGGCTCAAGATGTTCAGGCGTCACGAAGCGGCGGCGATGGTGGCGCTTTTTCGGCCAGGGATCGGGATACAGCAGAAAGGCGCGGTCGATGCTGGCCCGGGGCAGCACGTCGAACATGTCGCGCACGTCGCCGGGATGGACGCGCAGGTTATCAACGCCGGCCTGCCGGATCTTGCCCAGCAGCATGGCCACGCCGTTGATATAGGGCTCGCACCCGATGATGCCGACACCGGGGTTCAGCCCGGCCTGGTGCACCATATGCTCGCCCCCGCCAAAACCGATTTCCAGCCACACGGGCCGGTCGCCAAAAAGCGCGGGCAGGTCCAGCGGCGTGCGGTCGGGGTTTGCATCCCAATCCACCGCGCCCGGCGACAGCTTGGCCAGGTCTTCGTTCAGATAAGCCTCTTGGCTGGGGCGCAGGCCCTTGCCCTTGATGCGGCCATAGAAATTGCGCCACGGTGCGCCGGAATGATGATTGGACGTGCCCATGGCCCGCGTCCTAGCGCCGGGCGCGGCGGGGATCAAGCACTGGCCGAGGGCCGCGCGCGCATCCGGGCCAGCCAATCCTGCGTGGCGGCATTGTTTTCGGGCGGGCGCATCTTGATGACGCGGGCGAAATCGGTGAACACGAAGGCGCTGATATCGGCCAGGCTGAAGGCGTCACCCGCCAGCCATGGGGCCTCTGACAACCGATTTTCCAGCAGATCGAAAAACGCGGCTGTGCGCGCGCGACCGCGCTCGGCCAGTTCGGGGATCTGCTCCAAATCCAGCGGCCCGGGCAAAGCGCGGCCCTTCATCGCTGGATGCGCGTTGCGAAACGCCTCGGCCACGGCCATGCCGCCCTGAAATTCGGCAATCGCGTTCCACATGGCGACAAGCCCCTTTTCCTCGGGCGTGGTGCCCATCAGGGGCGGGTCGGGATAGGCGGCCTCAAGATAGGTGGCGATGGCGATGTTTTCGGTCAGGGTGGTGCCGTCCTCGGTGACCAGAACGGGAACCGTGGCGCGCGGATTCACGGCCAGAAAGTCGGGCGACAATTGCTGCCCCTCGGCGATCGAGATTTCGCGGGTGTCGATCTCCAGCCCCTTTTCGGCGATGAACATCCGCGCACGACGCGGGTTGGGGGCGGTGGAACAGTCGTAGAAAATCATGGCACGCTCCTGCTGGGTGGGGTCAGCCTGTCGGGCCACGCGCGGGCAGGCAAGAAAAACCGCGCGTCACGGGGGCGTGACGCGCGGCATTGGTGTTTCCGTCTGCCCGGCTCAGACAGCCTTTTTCAGGGCCTCGGCCAGGTCGGTGCGTTCCCAGCTGAAGCCACCATCGGCATCGGGCTCGCGGCCGAAATGGCCATAGGCCGCGGTGCGCTGATAGATCGGCTTGTTCAGGTCCAGATGGGTGCGGATGCCGCGCGGGGTCAGGTCCATCACCTTGGGGATCGCGGCCTCGATCTCAGCCTCGGACACCTCGCCAGTGCCGTGGGTGTTGACGTAGATCGACAAGGGCCGCGCCACGCCGATGGCATAGCTGAGCTGCAGCGTGCAGCGCCGCGCCATGCCAGAGGCGACGATATTCTTGGCCAGGTAGCGCGCGGCATAGGCGGCCGAGCGGTCCACCTTGGTCGGATCCTTGCCCGAAAACGCGCCGCCGCCATGCGGGGCCGCGCCGCCATAGGTGTCGACGATGATCTTGCGCCCGGTCAGGCCGGCGTCGCCATCGGGGCCGCCGATCACGAATTTGCCGGTGGGGTTCACGTGCCACTCGGTCGCGGCGGTCAGCCAGCCCTGGGGCAGAACCTCGCGGATATAAGGCTCGACCAAGGCGCGGACATCGGCGCTGGTCATGCTGTCGTCCAGGTGTTGGGTCGACAGCACGATCTGTGTCACCTCGACCGGTTCGCCGTTTTCATAGCGCACAGACAGCTGCGATTTCGCATCCGGGCCCAGCTTTGGCTCGGCGCCGGATTTGCGCACCTCGGCCAGGCGGCGCAGAATCGCGTGGCTGAACTGGATCGGCGCGGGCATCAGCGCGTCGGTTTCGTCGGTGGCATAGCCGAACATGATCCCCTGGTCGCCGGCGCCCTCGTCGCCCTGTTCGCCGGTGACACCTTGGGCGATATGGGCGGATTGCTCGTGCAGCAGGTTGGTGATTTCGCAGGTGTTCCAGTGGAACTTGTCCTGCTCATAGCCGATATCCCTGATGCAGGCGCGCGCGATCTCGTCGATGCGGCCCATGTATTCGGTCAGCTTGTCCTGGTCGGTCAGCCCCACTTCACCGCCGATGACCACCCGGTTGGTCGTGGCGAAGGTTTCCGCGGCGACGCGCGCCAGCGGGTCCTCGGCCAGGAATGCGTCGAGGACGGCATCGGAAATGCGGTCGCAGACCTTGTCCGGATGCCCCTCCGACACGGATTCGGAGGTGAAAGTGTAGTTCTGTCTTGCCATAAAAAACGCTCCGTTGATGCAACCCGCCACGCCAGGAAGCCGTTGTGACGGTGGGATGCCATTCGTTACGCGTCCGGCGGGGCGGCGTCAATGCGATTTAAAGCGCCTCGCCCGGGCAGCAGAAAGGCCGAAGCCCGCCAAAATCAAGGCAATAAACACGGCGATGGGCGTGTCGCCCATCCTGGTATAGGGTGTGGGCGGCATCGCAGGCGGCAGCCGCGCGTCAACGAACCCGGCTTGCCCCAGCACGATCTGGGCGGTGACCTCTCCGCGTGGGCCGATCATGGCCGACACGCCGGTATTGGCCACGCGCACCATCGGCACCCCCTGTTCCACCGCGCGCAGCCGGGCCTGGGCCAGGTGCTGGTAGGGCCCCGACACCTTGCCGAACCATGCATCGTTGGTGATCTGAAGCAGCAGCCGGGGCCGCGCCGGCGCGCCGGACACGTCGCGCGG
>JAASTF010000140.1 GCA_021767525.1 Paracoccaceae bacterium | reverse complement strand
GGCCATGAAATCCGATTTCGGGTGATAGGTCATCTGTCTTGTCCCTTGCCGCTTTGCGCGGCATGTATAGGCAGCGAATTGGCAAAGGAAAAGGCCATGTTGAAGGGGCAGGTGGTGCGGGCGCTTGGGGCGATGTCGGGCACGTCGCTGGATGGGGCCGATGCGGCGGTGCTGGAAACCGACGGCGTCACGATCGCGGGCTTCGGCCCCAGCAGCTATCGTGCCTACAGCCCCGAGGAACAGGCGGTACTACGCGCGGCCCTGGGCCGCTGGCCGGGCGAGGCTGGCGTGGACGACGCGGCCCGGCTGGTCGAAGATGCCCATGTCGAGTTGCTGGGCGCATTCCCCGGTGCCGATCTGATCGGATTTCACGGCCAGACCCTGGCGCATGAGCCGCACGGGCGCGGCACCCACCAGGCGGGCGATGGCGCGCGGCTGGCCGAGCGGCTGGGAAAGCCCGTGGTCTGGGATTTCCGCAGCGCCGATGTGCGGCTGGGCGGGCAGGGCGCGCCGCTGGCGCCGTTTTTTCACTGGGCCTGTGCGCGCCATATCGGGGCCGAGGCGCCGCTGGCCTTTTTGAACCTCGGCGGCGTCGGCAACCTGACATGGATCGACCCGCGCGCCGACCGGCCCGAGGCCGAGGGCGCGCTTTTGGCGTTCGACACCGGGCCCGCGAATGCGCCGATCAACGACCTGATGATGGAGCGGCGCGGGTTGCCTTATGACCGTGACGGCGCGCTGGCGGCGACGGGCAAGGTGGTGGATGGCGCGCTGGAGCTGTTCCTGGACGAAGCGTATTTCCTGAAAATTCCGCCCAAGTCACTGGATCGCGACGATTTTTCCCTGATGCTCGATCTGGTGCGCGAGCTGGATGATGCCGATGCCGCCGCCACGATGACCGCGATGGCGGCCGCCGCCGTGATGCAGGCGATGCAGTTCTGCCCCAGCCCGCCCGAGCGGGTACTGGTCACCGGGGGCGGGCGGCTGAACCCGGTGATGATGGAGATGCTGGGCGTGGGTCTTGATTGCCCGGTCGCGCCGGTCGAGGCGGTGGGGCTGAACGGCGACATGCTGGAGGCGCAGGCCTTTGCCTATCTGGCCGTGCGGGTGGCGCGCGGCCTGCCCACATCCTGCCCCGGCACAACCGGCGTGCGCGCAGCCGTTGGTGGCGGCGAAATCAGCGGAGATTTGAGCAGTTTGCGGGCGAAGACCGCGTGATCCAAAGGCCGCGGCGGCGCCGCGACCGGTCTGCCTCGGCCCTCCTCCTGTCCTCCTCCCGTGGCCGGGAGGAGGAAGCCCTTGGCGGGCCGACCCCGTTAGATGAACGGATTGGCGGGCGGCAGGCGTGGCCATGCTCGGGCTCACCAAAGCAAAGCCGCGCAGCCGCCCTTGCCTTGACCCTTGCGTGACAGCCCCTGCCCGCCGCCGCAAGGAAAACGGACCGTCTCCCCGCAAGCGGGGCCCCTCGGCAGTTTTCCTTGCGGCGGCGGGCAGGGGCCGTCCCTTTGGGCCAAGGCGAGGGCGGCTCCGAAGCAAAGCTTTTTGGCGGGCGCGGGATTGTGCCCGGGGTCGGCCGTGTTACTCTGCATTGCAGCAGAGAGGTCAAGATGGTTTCCAGAGTTATTCCCGTCGACCCGTTCGACCTGGTCGTGATCGGCGGCACGGGCGACCTGGCGCGGCGCAAGATCCTGCCGGCGCTGTATCGCCGGTTTTGCGCGGGCCAGATGCCGGAAGACGCGCGGATCATCGGCGCGTCACGGGCCGATATGGACGATGCGGAATGGCGCGATTTCGTGGGCGCGGCGCTGGATGAATTCGCGGCGGCAAAGGGGTGTGCCGACCGGGGGCGGTTCCTGGCCATGCTGTCCTATGTGTCGCTGGACGCGCTGGGTGATACCGGGTGGGACCGGCTGGCCTCGCGCCTGGACCGCGATTGCGTGCGGGCGTTCTATTTCTCGGTCGGACCGGGGCTGTTCGGGCCGCTGGCCGAGCGGTTGCAGCGCTACGGGTTGGCCGAGGGCGATGCGCGGATCGTGGTGGAAAAGCCGTTCGGGCACGACCTGGCCTCGGCCCGGGCGCTGAATGCGGACCTGGCGCGCCATTTCCAGGAAAGCCAGATCTATCGGATTGACCATTACCTGGGCAAGGAAACCGTGCAGAACCTGATGGCGATCCGTTTCGGCAACATGTTGTTCGAGCCGCTGTGGAACAGCCAGTACGTGGATCACATCCAGATCACCGTGGCTGAAACCGTGGGAGTCGACGGGCGCGGCGAATATTACGAACGCGCGGGCGCCATGCGCGACATGGTGCAGAACCACATGATGCAGTTGCTGTGCCTGATCGCGATGGAGCCGCCCGCGCAGTTCGAGCCCGACGCCGTGCGCGACGAAAAGCTGAAGGTGATCCGCGCGCTGGACCCCGTGGATGCGCGCGACGTGGTGCGCGGCCAGTACCTGGCCGATGGCGCGCGGCCGGGGTTCAAGGAGCATGTGGAGAACGCCGAATCCACCACCGAAAGCTTTATCGCGTTGAAGGCCCGGGTCAGCAATTGGCGGTGGGCGGGAACGCCTTTTTACCTGCGCACGGGCAAGCGGCTGCGCGCCCGGACGACTGAGATCGCGGTGGTGTTCAAGGACACGCCGCATTCGATTTTCGGCCCCGAGGCCGGCCAGCACCGCAACATCCTGACCATCCGCCTGCAGCCCAATGAGGGGATCGACCTGGGCGTGACCATCAAGGAGCCGGGGCCCGGCGGGATGCGGCTGATCGATGTGCCGCTGGACATGACTTTTGCACAGGCCCTTGGCCCCGAGGCCGAGGACGTGCCGGATGCCTATGAACGCTTGATCATGGATGTGATCCGCGGCAACCAGACCCTGTTCATGCGGGGGGACGAGGTCGAGGCGGCCTGGGCCTGGACCGACCCGATCATCGCCTCGTGGGAGGAGGTCGGAGCGCGGCCCCTGACCTATGACACCGGCAGTTCCGGCCCCGAAGAGGCGTTGGCGCTGATGCATCGGGACGGGCGCCGCTGGAGGGAGATACGCGTATGACCCCGATCGAGTATCCCGACCGTGAAATGCTGGCGATCGACCTGGCCAACAAGCTGGCCGGCGAGCTGGGGGCCACCCTGCGCCACGAGGAGCGGGCCACGCTGATCGTGCCGGGCGGATCGACCCCTGGGCCGGTATTCGATGACCTGTGTGCCGCCGATCTCGATTGGGCGCGGGTCGACGTTGTTCTGTCGGATGAACGCTGGGTGAACGAGGATGACCCGGCCTCGAACGCGCGGCTTGTGCGCGAGCGGTTGCTTGTGGATCGCGCGGCGGCGGCGCGGTTTCATCCGCTATACCTGGACGGTGCCACGCCCGAACAGGCCTTGCCGCGCCTGGAGGACGTGTTGCAGCCCTTGATGCCGGCGGCGGTTGCGCTGCTGGGCATGGGGGCCGACATGCACACGGCCAGCCTGTTTCCACGTGGTGACAGCTTGCGCCTGGCGCTAGATCCGCACGCGCCGTTGCTGGTCGAAATGCGCGCGCCCGGCCTGACCCATCCCCGGGTCAGCCTGAGTGCGCGGGCGCTGGCGAGCTCGCTGTCGCTGCATATCGTGATCACCGGCGCTGACAAGCGGGCCGCGCTGGAGCGCGCGCGCAGCCTGTCGCCGGCCGAGGCGCCTGTGGCCGCGCTGCTGCACGAGGCGACGGTGCATTGGGCGGAGTAGCGACGATGTGGGACAGGTTGCACGCGATCTGGGCGGATGTGGCAGGGCGGCAGATCCGGTCGCTTTGCGCCGATCCGGGCCGGTTCGATGCGTTTTCCGCCCGGTTCGACGGGATTCTGCTGGATTACGCCAAGACCAATATCGACGCCGAAACGCGCGATGCGCTGATCGCGCTGGCCGACGCGGCCGGCTGGCAAGAGGCGCGCGAGGCGATGTTCACCGGCGCGAGGATCAACCGCACCGAGGGGCGTGCGGTGTTGCATACCGCGCTGCGGGCAGCCGACGATGCACATGTGATGCTGGGCGGGCAGGACGTGATGCCCGAGGTCCGCCAAACCCGGGCGCGCATGGCGGCCTTCGCGACCCAGCTGCGCTCGGGCGCGTTTCGCGCGCAGGGCGGGCGGGTGACCGACGTGGTGAATATCGGCATCGGCGGCTCGGACCTGGGGCCGGCGATGGCAGTGGCGGCGCTGGCGCCTTATCACGACGGGCCGCGCTGCCATTTCGTCAGCAACGTGGATGGCGCGCATATCCATGACACGCTGAAGGGGCTGAACCCCGAGACGACGCTGGTGATCGTGGCGTCGAAAACCTTTACCACCATCGAAACCATGACCAATGCCGCCACCGCGCGCGACTGGATGGCGCAACGCGTGGCCGATCCGGGCGCACAATTCGTGGCGCTTTCCTCGCATGCGGGGCGTGCGGCGGAATGGGGCATTTCCGAAGAACGCGTCTTTGGCTTCGCCGATTGGGTCGGCGGACGGTATTCGGTCTGGGGGCCGATCGGGCTTGGCCTGATGATCGCCATCGGCCCGGACCAGTTCGACAGGTTCCTGGGCGGTGCCGCGTCGATGGATGCGCATTTCCGCGAGGCGCCCGCGGCTGAAAACCTGCCCTTGCTGCTGGCGATGGTCGGCGTCTGGCATCGGCAGATCTGCGGCTATCCGACCCGCGCGGTGCTGCCCTATGACCAGCGTTTGGCGCGGTTGCCCGACTATCTGCAACAGCTGGAAATGGAGAGCAACGGCAAACGCGTGACGATGGAGGGCGAGGATTTGCCCCGGCCGTCGGGCCCGGTGGTGTGGGGCGCGGCGGGCACGAACGGTCAGCACGCGTTCTACCAATTGCTGCACCAGGGCACCGATGTTGTGCCCTGCGAATTCATGGTCGCGGCCCAGGGCCATGAACCCGACCTGGCCCATCACCACGCGCTGCTGGTGGCCAATTGTCTGGCGCAATCCGAGGCGTTGATGAAGGGGCGCAGCCTGGACGACGCCCGTGCCATCATAGCCGCGCGCGGCGTGCATGGCGAACAGGCGGAGATGCAGGCGCGGCACCGGGTGTTTCCGGGCAATCGCCCATCGATCACGCTGGCCTATGACAAGCTGACGCCGCGGAGGCTGGGCCAGATCATTGCGCTGTATGAACATCGGGTCTTTGTTGAAGGCGTGGTGCTTGGCATCAACTCGTTCGATCAATGGGGGGTCGAGCTGGGCAAGGAACTGGCCACGGCGCTGGGGCCGGTCCTGTCGGGCGAGGAACCTGTCGAGGGCAAGGACAGCTCGACCGCGGGGCTGGTGGCGTTTTTGCGACGGTGACGCGATCCAGCGGCCATCGCGCCATGCGCGATGACAGGTCTTGCGCCGTGGCTGCGCCACGACGCCCGTTTGGGGGCGCTGCCCCCCTTGGGCCTGCGGCCCAATTCCCCCCGGAGTTTCCCGGGCAAGATGAAGATCAGGGAATGTCGAAGCCCGGTTCTGCGAGGGTGAACCCCTGAAACTGAAAACCGGGGCTGACGGTGCATCCTGCGAGCGTCCACTCGCCGGTGCTGCGGGCGGCCTGCCAATGCTGCGCGGGCACGATGTGCTGTGGCATGTCGCCGGCAGACAGGTCGGGGCCCAGCCGCAGATCGTGCCGGGGACCGGCGCTTGTTTCGGCAAGCGACAGGATAAGCGGCGTACCGGCGTAGAAATGCCAGATTTCGGTGGCGTCGACCTTGTGCCAATGGCTGCGCTCATTGGCCTGCAGCAGGAAATAGATGCAGGTGCCCGCAGGGCGGCCCGGGCCGGGGGCGGCCCAGGTTTCGCGGTAATGCCCGCCTTCGGGGTGCGGCGACAGGCCAAGCCGGGCAATGATCTGGTCGGCGGTCATGGCGGCAGCATAGGCGAAGCGCTGAAATGCCCCAAGACCTTATCGGTTCCATATCGTCGCGCATCCGTGATCGGCTGGGCGAAAAGGGGCCGGTTCGGGGGGCGCAAAACGGCGGCTTCCGGCGCATGCCGGGCGCCCGGCGCGGTCGCCGCTTTCCCGCCCGCGCGACCGGGGCAAGTCTTGTCGCAGTTTCGCAACAAGAAAGGAAAGACGCCATGAACCTTGTGAAATCGACACTTGCCGGTCTGACGCTGATTGCCCTGGGGGCGTGCCAGAACCTGACATCGGATCAGCGCACGGTCGTGGGCGCTGCGGGCGGTGCCGCCGCGGGCCTGATCGCCGCCGACGTGTTGGAGGCGGATAACGATTGGCGCCTGATCGCCGGCCTGGCCGGCGCGGCGGCGGGCACGGTCGTGGCGCAAAACCGCAACGGGCAGACCTGCGCCTATTCGCGTGGCGACGGCACCTATTACACGGCGCCTTGCCCGTCGTAAGGATCGGGGCGGGGCGACATGGCCCCGCCATTCGCTTATTTCAGGATCGAACGGCCCGCATATCGCGCGGTTTCGCCCAGCTGTTCCTCGATGCGGATCAGCTGGTTGTATTTCGCCAGCCGGTCAGAACGCGCCAGGCTGCCGGTCTTGATCTGACCGCAATTGGTGGCCACGGCCAGATCGGCGATCGTGGCATCCTCGGTCTCGCCCGAGCGGTGCGACATCACGTTGGTCATGCCGGCGCGGTGCGCCATGTCGACGGCGCGCAGGGTTTCGGTCAGGCTGCCGATCTGGTTGACCTTGACCAGCATCGAGTTCGCGCAGCCGCGTTCGATCCCCATGGCCAGGCGTTCGGGGTTGGTGACGAACAAATCGTCGCCCACCAGCTGCACCTTGCGGCCCAGTGTCTTGGTCAGATGCTCCCAGCCTTCCCAGTCGTCTTCCGAGCAGCCATCCTCGATCGAGATGATCGGGTAATCGGCGCAGAGCGCCTGAAGATAGGCCACGTTTTCCTCGGGCGACAGGGTTTTGCCTTCGCCGGCAAGCACATATTTGCCGTCCTTGAAGTATTCCGTGGCCGCGCAATCCAGCGCCAGGTGGATGTCGGCGCCAGGCTTGTAGCCTGCCTTTTCGATGGCTTTCAGGATGAAATCCAGCGCGTCGCGGGTGGACGACAGGTTTGGCGCAAAGCCGCCTTCATCACCCACGCCGGTGGCGAGGCCCGCGGCCGAAAGCTCTTTCTTGAGGGTGTGGAACACCTCGGCGCCCATGCGCACGGCATCGCGAATATTGCCCGCGCTTACCGGCATGATCATGAATTCCTGGATGTCGATCGGGTTGTCGGCATGTTCGCCGCCATTGATGATATTCATCATCGGCACCGGCAGCACGCGGGCCGAGGTGCCGCCGACATAGCGATAGAGCGGCTGCGCGGTGAAATCGGCGGCGGCCTTGGCCACGGCCAGGCTGACGCCCAGGATCGCGTTGGCGCCCAGCCGGCCCTTGTTGGGGGTGCCGTCCAGTTCGATCAGGCCTTCGTCGATGGCCACCTGCTCGGTGGCATCAAGGCCCAGCAGCGCCTCGGCGATCTCGCCATTCACGGCGGCGCAGGCCTCGAGCACGCCCTTGCCCATGTAACGCGCCTTGTCGCCATCGCGGCGCTCGACCGCCTCATACGCGCCGGTGGAGGCGCCCGAGGGCACGGCGGCGCGGCCCATCGTGCCGTCTTCCAGGATCACGTCGACCTCGACCGTGGGGTTGCCCCGGCTGTCGAGGATTTCGCGCGCGTGAATGTCGATGATCGTGCTCATGGGGTCGCTTCCTTGGGTTGGGGCGGTTTGGGGCGCTTGTAAGCGCCGGGCGGGCCAAGGAAAAGGGGCAGGGCGGATGATAACGCTAGCGGGC
>JAASTF010000139.1 GCA_021767525.1 Paracoccaceae bacterium | reverse complement strand
CGAGGCGGCGGTGGACCGTGTGGCGCAGATCTATGCGCCGCACATGGTGCGCGGGATCTGACCGGGCGGTTTTGATCGTCGGGCCATGTCTTGTTAGGCTGGCGTGATGTTGCAACGCCTGATCTGCATGGCCAGTCTTGCCCTGTTCGGCGCGCCGCAGATCGCGGCGGCCGACCCGGTCGAGGCGTTCCGCCAATGGGCGGGGGCCGAGGGGGCGCAGGCGATCTCGATGGCGGTGGTGCGGGATGGCGCGGTTTTGCACGCGCTTGACGCGGATGCGCCGCGCGATCTGGCCTCGAACTCCAAGGCGATCACGGCGCTTTGCGTGGCGGCGCTGGTGGACGAAGGCGCGCTGCGCTGGGACATGACGCTGACGCAGGCGCTGGGGCAGGCGGCGCCCGAGGCGACGCTGGCCGAGCTTGTGACCCATACCAGCGGAATCGCCCCCGACAGCACCCAGCTGCGCATGGGGTTCTGGTTGAACGAGGACAGCCCGCGCCACGCCCATGTGACGGAAATCGTGCTGGATCGCGGGCGGCAGCGCGGCACGCGCGGGGATTTTGCCTATAACAACGAAAATTACGCGCTGCTGGGCCGGGTGATCGAACTGGTCACCGGGCAGGAGTATGAGGCCGCCTGCCAGGCGCGCGTGCTGGAGCCGGCGGGCGTGACGGGCGCGTTGTCGTCCCGTTTTGGCGCCTTTGCCGGTTGGGGCGGGTGGCGGATGTCGATGGCCGATCATGCACGACTGATCGCGCATTGGTTCGGGCCGGGGGGAATTGACCCGATGGCCGCACCATACGCCGAAACCGGACGGGGCGGGATGTATGGGCTGGGTATGAATTACCGCCCGGACGCGGCGGGCCTGGCCATGTCGCACGCGGGCGCGATCTCGATCCCCTTCGGACCCAAGACCGGTGCCTATGTGATGCGCCTGCCCGACGGTCGGGTGGCGGCGATGGCCTATGACGTGGCGGTGGCCAGCCCCGCCCGGTTCCGCGCGCTTGATTCAGCGATCGCCGCCGCGCTACGCTGAGGGCAGAGCAGACAAGAAAGACAGGCAATGATCTTTCGCACCCTTACCCTGGCAGGCGGGCTGGCGAGCGCCGTGGCGTTTTCGCAATTTCCCGAATATTCCCAACAATATAGCCAGCGCCTGGGCGGCGCGGTGGACGAGCTGGGCCGCGTCGTGGCGGATTTCGACGCCTCGGCGGCGGCGGTCGGGCTAAGCCGCGAGACGGCGCTGGCGCAGATGACCGGCACCGCCTTTCTGGACCGGCGCCGCGCCGATATGGCCCGCACCTTCGACCGGCACGCGCGGCTTTCCGCCGACCTGGCGGCGCTGCGTGGGGCGGGGCCCTTCATGCGGGCCTATCACGCCGCGCGGCTGACCGACCCCGAGATCGCCGCCCGCGCCTGGGACGCCTATCGCCCCGCGCTGCCACTGACCTTTGCCGGCGGGCTGTTCGCGCTGGTCGGTCTGGCGGCAGGGGCGGGGGTGATGGCGGCGCTGCTGGCGCTGCTGCGCTGGCCGCTGCGCCGGCGGGCCGCGCCGCGATTGTCCCGAATCGGGTAAGGCACTGTTTCGAACTGTGCCATTGCACCGCGGCGGTGCTTTCTGACAAATTGTGGCGAAATGATGGCGTTATGCGGCCGGTGCCGCTGCGCCCAGGAAACTGCAAGACGACCGCGAAGGACAGGTGGCCCATGATGTTTGCACATTGCGACGACCGAGCAGCTGCCCTGAGCGATGCGTTCCACGTCTCGGAAAGCCTGAATGGCCGGGTCGTCATTCCGATCTCGGACCGCGATCATGGCACCGTGGTGGTGATGCATCGCGACGATGCCGCGCGTCAGCCGCAGGTCACCTATGACCACACTGACGAGGGTGACCTGCGCCTGTGCCTGCGCGCGGGCGAGGTGGTGTTGCAGGGTGTCTCGGACCCGTCGCAGGTCTGCATGGTGTTGGCCGCGCAGTAACGCGGCATCACATCGCGCCCGAGCGGCCCGCGGGCGCGGCGCGGCGGCTTGACCCTGCCGTGCCAAACCCCCAAGGTCGCGCTGCAATTCGCAGCCGGAGCCCTTACGTGTCGCAAACGCGCCCCCAGCAAACCGCGCCCTTCGCCCCGTTCGAATGGATGATCGCCTGGCGCTATCTACGCGCCAAGCGGGCCGAGGGTGGCGTCAGCGTCATGACCTGGATCAGCCTGATCGGGATCACCCTGGCGGTCTTTGCGTTGATCGCCACGCTGGCCGTGCGCTCGGGCTTTCGGGCGGAATTCGTCGATACGATCCTGGGCGCCAATGCCCATGTCACCGTCTACAGCCTGGGCCGGGTGGACGAGCAGACCGGCGCCATCGACCGCACGCTGCCCGATTATGCCGAGATGGCCGCCCGCGTGGCCGAGGTGCCGGGCGTGACCCGCGTAGCGCCCCTGGTGAAAGGGCAGGTCATGGCCAATGCCCGCAGCAACAATGCGGGCGTCGAGGTGTTCGGCATCGCCCCCGACGACCTGGCCGCCATTCCGCGGATCGGGCAGGGCGACGGGCATATCGGTGACGTGGGCGATTTCGACCAGGGCATTGCCATCGGCTCGGGCGTGGCGCGCGAGCTGAATGTCAGCATCGGTGACACGGTCAAGATCATCAGCCCCAATGGCGTGAAAACGCCTTTCGGCACCAAGCCGCGGGTGAATGCCTATCCGGTCACTTATATCTTTTCGGCCGGGCGCTGGGATATCGACCGCACCCGCGTTTACATGCCCTTCGAAGAGGCGCAGGTTTTCTTTAACCGCGAAGGCGTGGCCGACGAGTTGGAGGTGATGGTCGAAAACCCAGAAGAGGTGGATAGTCTGACCCTGCCGCTGCTGCGCGCCGCGGGCGAGCGGGCGCAGGTCTGGACGTGGCGCGATGCCTCGGGCGGGTTTCTGAACGCGCTTGAGATCGAGGACCGGGTGATGTTCGTGATCCTGTCGGTGCTGGTGCTGATCGCGACGATGAATATCGTCTCGGGGCTTATCATGCTGGTCAAGAACAAGGGCCGCGATATCGGCATCTTGCGCACGATGGGCCTGACCGAGGGTGCGGTCTTGCGCGTCTTTTTCATCTGCGGCGCCTTTACCGGGCTGATCGGCACCGCGCTGGGTGTGATCCTGGGTTGCCTGTTCGCCGTCTATATCGATCCGATTTTCGCCTTCGTGAACGGGCTGTCGGGTGGCAATGCCTGGGACCCGGCCATTCGCGGCATCTATTACCTGCCTGCCAAGCTGGAGCTGGCGGATGTTCTGAGCGCGGTGGCGCTGTCGCTGGGCCTGTCGTTCATCGTGACCATCTTTCCCGCCCGCCGGGCGGCGCGGATGAACCCGGTAGAGGCGTTGCGGTATGAGTGATCCCGTTCTGGCGCTGGAGGGCGTCACCAAGACCTACAACAAGGGCAAGCCCGGCGCGGTCGAGGTGTTGCGCGGTGTCGACCTGGCCGTGGGCCGGGGCGAGGTCGTGGCGCTGGTCGCGCCCTCGGGGGCGGGGAAGTCGACGCTGCTGCATATCGCGGGGCTGCTGGATACGCCCGATGCGGGCTCGGTCAGGATCGGCGGGGACGAGACGGTGGGCCTGTCGGATCGCCGCCGCACCATCATGCGGCGCAACGACGTGGGGTTCGTCTATCAATTCCACCACCTGCTGCCCGAGTTCAGCGCGCTGGAAAACATCGTGCTGCCGCAGCTGGCGCGCGGCGTGCCCAAGGACGAGGCGCGACTGCGCGCGCTGGACCTGATGGCGCGGGTGGGCGTGGCCGAACGGGCCGATCACCGCCCCGCCGCCATGTCGGGCGGAGAGCAGCAGCGCGTGGCCTTTTGCCGGGCGTTGGCGAACGAGCCGCGCCTTTTGCTGGCGGACGAACCCACGGGCAACCTGGACCCCGAAACCTCGGACACGGTGTTCGCGGCGCTGATGGACCTGGTGCGCGCCACCGGGCTGTCGGCCCTGATCGCCACGCATAACCTGGCGCTGGCGGGGCGGATGGACCGGGTTTTGCGGCTGGACAAGGGCGCGTTGAGCGCGGGGTGACCGGCCGGCGCAAACACAGAATTTCCCGAAAATTATACGAAATTGACCGCCTTTGCCGGCTATACCGATGGCAAGGCTGGTGAAAGGTGCTGCGATGTTCGGTTTGGAATGGCTTGTTTTGCTGGCGGTCGGCGCGCCAATGCTGCTGGTTGCGGCTGATAACCTGTCGGATGACGCGCCGGATGACGACACGTCGGATACCGGCGACGACACCACCGGCGATGACACGACGGGCACCGGCGATGACACGACCACCGGCAGCGATGGCAGCGACGTGACCACCCTGACCGGGGCCGATGGCGCGGATACGCTGGATGGCACCGACGGCGATGACAGCATCACCGCGCTGGCGGGCGACGACGTGATCTCGGGCGGGGCGGGGCAGGACGTGATCCTTGCCGGCGCCGGCAATGACAGCGCCGCGGGCGGGGTCGGGCAAGATAGCATCTCTGGCGAGGATGGCGATGACAGCCTGGAGGGCGAAGACGGCGATGACGTGATCGATGGCGGGGCCGGGGCCGACCGCCTGAGCGGGGGCGCGGGTATCGACAGCCTGTCGGGCGGCGAGGGCAACGACACCCTGACCGGCGGCGCCGAGGGCCCGGCCGATGATGGCGCGGCCGACACGCTGACGGGCGATCTGGGCGATGACACGCTGTTTCTGGGCGCCAACGACACCGGCACCGGGGGCGCGGGCGCGGATGTTTTTGCGCTGTTGTCGGGGATCGACCCCGACGGCGCGGCCACGGTGACCGATTTCGACAGCGCCGAGGATGTTCTGGTGGTGCGCGTGCCCGCCGGCAGCACGGTCGATGTCAGCAGCCAAGAGGTGCAGGGCGGCAATCTTGTGGTCACCCTGAGCAACGGCAGCAGCTTTACCCTGTTGGGCGTCGCAGCACCAATCGATGCGGGGCTGATCTCGATCGTCGAGGTGGGGGGCAGCTAGGGGCTAGACCCGCTGGGTCAGGAACACGCCCGCCGCCATCAGCGCGATGCCGGCCGCCCGGGCTGCGCCCAGCGGGCTGACGGGCGCGCCGAAAAGGCCGAAATGATCGATCAGCGCGGCGCTGATCAATTGCCCCAGCAGCACGAAGAACACCGCGTTGCCCACGCCGAAATGCGGCGCGATGAAGGTGATCGACAGGATATAGAAGGCGACCAGCAGCCCGGCCAGCAACAGGTGGCGCGGCACGGTCGCCACCGCCAGAATCGGGCGCGGGCCCATCCAGGCCAAGACCGCCAGGCTGGCCGCCAGCGCGACGCAGAACAGCACCACCGCCGCCGCGACGGGCGAGCCAAGCCGCGTGCCAAGCTGCGCGTTCAGGGCCGCCAGAACAGGAATGCCGATGCCCGCGGCCAGCATGGTCAGGGCGTAGAAATGGGTCGGTTGCATGGCAGGTGCTCGCTGGTTCGGAATCGAGTAATCTGTCTTAAAAACAAGTGAATATACGGCGATCCTGATCTAGGGCTTGAAGAAGGTCGCGGTGGCCTGCGCGATCAGCTTGTCGCCCGGTTCGGCCAGCAGATCGGCGCGGGCAAAGATCAGCGCCTTGCCCGCGCGCACCACGCGCGCCTCGCAGCGCAGCCGCTCGCCGGTGCCGGGGCGCAGGAACTGGGTGTCAAGGTTGGTGGTGGCCACGGGCACCATCTCGCCCAGATGCGCGATGCAGGCGAATACCATCGCCGTGTCGGCCAGGGTGGCCTGGGCCTGGCCGCTGACGATGCCGCCCATCCGGGCGATCTGATCGGTGATCGGGATCGACAAGGTGGCGCCCTCGGGGGCGATGCGGTCGATGCGGATATCCAGCGCGCGCACCCAGGGTGCAAAGCCGTTGTCCAGGATCTGTTCGGCCTCGGCCAGGGTTACGGTCATCTGCCTCTCCTTCGCGGTGGTTCGGGCGCAGCATGGCGTGGGGCGGGGCGCTTGTCACCCATGATCCAGATCAAGGCAAAGGCGGCGCCGCGGGTGCGACACTCTGACCACGGGCAGGGAAAAGGAGGCAGACATGATCCGCGCGATTTCGATGATCGGCGCCGCGCTGGCGCTGGCCGGCTGCATGGACAGCGCAGCACGGCCGCATCCGGGGCAGGCGACCTTCGACAGCCTTTGCGCCACCTGTCACGGCGCGGGCGGGCGCGGCGACGGGCCGGTGGCCGCCGATCTGCCGGTGCCGCCCGCCGACCTTACGGCGCTGTCGCTGGCCAATGGTGGCGTTTTTCCGCGCGATGCGGTGACGGCGCAGATCTATGGCTATCCGGGGCGCTATCACAGCGCGATCATGCCCGAATTCGGCCCGCTGTTCGATGGCGGCACCGTGACAGTCACCACTGCCGACGGGGCACAGGTGGAAACGCCGCGCGCGCTGGTCGCGCTGGTCGATTATGTCGAAACCCTGCAACGCTAGGAGTATGTGCATGAAACGTCTTCTTACCGCCCTGTTCGGCCTTTGGCCGCTGGCCCTGCCGGCGCAAGACGCGGCCGAGGGCGCGCTGATCTATCTGCAACGCTGCGCCACTTGCCACGGGGCCGAGGCGCAGGGCGGCGGGCCGATGGCGCCGGCGCTGCTGGTGCAGCCCAAGGACCTGACGGCGCTTGCGGCAGAGAATGACGGCGTTTTCCCGCTGTTGCGGGTCATTCGCCGCATCGACGGGCGCGATCCGCTGGTCAGTCACGGCAGCGACATGCCGGTTTATGGCGAGCTGTTCGAGGGCGACGACACCGCGCTGAAGCTGCCTTCGGGGCAGCCGGTGATGACCAGCCGGACCATTGCGGATCTGGTCGTGTTCCTGCAGGCTATTCAAAAGTAACCGGGGCAGGGAGGATAGCGATGAAACGCGCGATCGCGGGCTTTTGTTTGGGCGCCGGGCTATTGGGCGCCTGCGCCGTGGCCGAGATGCCGCAGCCGCCCGAGGGGCAGGCTCTGTTCGTGGAAAACTGCGCGCTGTGCCACGGGGCGGATGGGCGCGGTGGCGGCGATATCGCCGCCGGGTTGCAGCCCGCGCCGCCCGATCTGACGCGGATTTCGGCGCGCAATGGCGGAGACTTTCCGCGCGCGCAGGTCTTGTCGCAGATCGATGGCTACACCCGCATGGACCGCACCGAGGAGATGCCGGAATTCGGCCTGCTGCTGCGGGGGGAAACCGTGCCGGTGGATGTGGGTGACGGGCAGTTGTCGCCGGTGCCGCGGCCCCTGGCGGCGTTGATGGTCTACCTGGAAAGTATCCAGCGTTAGCGACAAATCCCTTTGGTTTCAGCGCCTTGCCAGGGCAGGCGCACTTGGGGGCGGCTGATGGCGCGGTCGAGCCCCTCGATGGGCATTTCGGCGCCGATCATCGCGCGCAGGCGTTTGGTGCGCGGCGCGTCGGGGTCGAGCAGGCGGCAGCAGACATATTCTTCGACAATGGCGCCTTGCTGTTCGTATCCGTAGTCGAGAAAATTTGCCGTGTTTTCAACGTCAAAGAGGTACGGATCGGGGTTGCCGGCGTGCTCGCCCGCGCCTTTGAGCGGATGATATTTGGTGCGGTCGCGGTTTTGCCATTGCCAGACATGGACCATCTCGTGCGCCATCAGCATGGCATCCAGAAGATCGATGCGTTCCGGAAATTCCGCCATGAAATCAGGGCGATAGAGGTCTTTGCGGTAAAACACGCGGTTGAAGATCACGCCCGCGCCGGGGGCCACGGTGACGGTTTCGCCGCGTGACGGTGGAAAGATG
>JAASTF010000138.1 GCA_021767525.1 Paracoccaceae bacterium | reverse complement strand
GGGTGATCAGGATGATCGCGGCGCCGAAGTCGCGCTGGATTTCGTTCAGCAGGTCGAAGATCTGCGCCTGCACCGTCACGTCGAGCGCGGTTGTGGGCTCGTCCGCGATCAGAACCTTGGGCCGGCAGCTGACCGCCATCGCGATCATCACCCGCTGGCGCATCCCGCCGGACAGCTGGTGGGGATAGTCGCGCGCGCGGGTGTCGGGGCTGGGGATGCCGACGCGGTCGAGCAAGGCCACGGCATCCTTGAATGCCTTATCGGCGCTGACCTTCTGGTGCAGCATGATCGCCTCGGCGATCTGGTCGCCCACGGTAAAGACGGGATTCAGGCTGGTCATCGGTTCCTGAAAGATCATGCCCAGTTCCGCGCCGCGCAGCTGGCGCATCCGGGTTTCCGAGGCCTGGACCAGGTTTTCGCCGTTGAGCCGGATTTCGCCCCCGGCGATGCGGCCCGGCGGCATCGGGATCAGGCCCATGACCGACAGGGCGGTGATGGATTTGCCGCAGCCGGATTCGCCCACGACGCCCAGCGTCTCGCCCTCGTTCACATGCATCGACACGCTGTTGAGCGCGGTCACCTGCCCGTGGCGGGTGTTGAAGGTGACGTTCAGATTTTCAATTTCCAGAAGCGCCATCAGCGTTCCCTCAGTTTCGGGTTGAAGGCGTCGTTCAGGCCATCGCCGATCAGGCTGACGGAAAAGACGGTAAAAAAGATGGCGAGCCCGGGGAAGGTGACGGGCCACCAGGCATCGAGGATGTATTCGCGGTTGGCGCCGATCATCAGGCCCCAGGACATGACGTTCGGATCGCCTAGGCCCAGAAAGCTGAGCCCGGCCTCGAACAGGATGGCGACGCCGATGGTGAGCGTGGCCGACACGATCAGCGGCGGCATGGCGTTGGGCAGGATCACCGTCCAGATGATGCGCTTGTTGCGCGCGCCGATGGCGCGGGCGGCGGTGACGTATTCCAGTTCCTTGATCTTCAGGAACTCGGCCCGCGTCAGGCGCGCGGTTTGCGGCCAGCTGACCACGCCGATGGCGATGGCGATGGTCCAGAGCGAGGGCGAAAACAGCGTGACCAGCACCATCGCGAACAACAGGGCGGGCAGCACCTGGAAGAATTCGGTGATGCGCATCAGCAGGTTGTCGACCCAGCCGCCGTAAAAGCCCGACAGCGCCCCCAGCGTGATGCCGATCAGCATGGTGATCGCCGCCGCCGCCGCGCCCACGGCCAGTGTCGGGCCGCCGCCGGTCAGGATGCCGGCCACGATGTCGCGGCCCAGGTAATCGGTGCCCAGAGGGAATTCGGGCGTCATGCCGGGCGGTTCGTGCGGGGCCCAGACGATCTCGAACGGGTTGCCGGTATAGAACAGCGCGCCGTAAAGCGTGGCCAGCACGATGATCGCCAGCATCACGGTGCCCGCAAGCGCCGGGATGTTGCGGCGGAACATGCGCCATGCCTCGCGCGCGGGGCTTTCGGCCTTGTAGCGGGTGACAAGCTGATCCTCGGGCTCGACGCCTTCGGTGGCGGGGATGATGGTTGGGTCTTTCATGATTTCCCCCTTAGCCGCGGATCGGCCAGGCGATAGCTGAGGTCGGTCAGCAGGTTGGCGACGACGACCATGGCGCTGGCAAAAAACAGCACGCCCATGATGGTGGGATAGTCGCGGCGCAGGATGGAATCGAAGGCCAGCCGCCCCATGCCGGGCCAGTTGAACACGGTTTCGACCAGAAGCGCGCCCGAGATCAGGTTGCCGAATTGCAGGCCCGCGACGGTCAGGATCGGCAGGGCGGCGTTGCGCAGCGCGTGTTTGAACAGGACCGAGCGTTGCGAGGCGCCCTTGGCCCGTGCGGTGCGGATATAGTCGGAGCCCAGCACCTCGAGCATCGAGGCGCGCGAGAGGCGCGCGTATTGCGCAAGGTAAATGATGGCCAGGGTGAAGGCGGGCAGGATCAGGTGGTGGGCGATGTCCAGCGCCTGGGTGATGGGGCCCGCGTCGCGCAGGCGTACGGATTGCATCCCCTCGACCGGAAAGATCGGCAGGACGCTGGCAAAGAGGATGATCAGCATGATGCCGGTCCAGAACACCGGGACCGCGTAGCCGATGGTGGCGAAGACCGAGACAAAGGCCGACATCAGCCCGTTGGGTTTGCGCGCGGCCAGCACGCCCAGCACCACGCCGATGAAGATCGACAGCAGTTGCGCCACGATCACCAGCAGGATGGTCGGGCCGATGCGCGCGGCGATCAGCGTGGCCACCGGCTGATTGAAGAAAAAGCTTTCCCCCAGATCGCCGCGCAGCACGTTGCCGATATAGATGGCCAGCTGCGTGATGACGGGTTCGTTCAGGCCGTATTCCTGGCGGATGCTTTCCAGCATTTCCTCGGTCGCGCCGCCCATTTCGCCGGCGATCACAACGGCCGGGTCGCCCGGGGCCAGTCGGATCAGCAGAAAGTTCAGGATCACGACGCAAAGCATCAGGATCAGGCCATAGCCGACGCGGCGTAGCAGGTAAGAAGCGTTCATGTCAGCCCCGATGCGTACAAGAGAGGGCAGGGCCGCGCCCCGATGGCGGCCCCGCCGGGATCACAAGGTCACTCGGACCATTCCACCATGTCCATCGGGTGCATGGTGCCCCAGATGCCGGTGGGCACGTTCTGCAACCGCTTGTCATAGGCGGTGTGGTAGGGCAGCGCGTTGATCGTATAAAGCGGCACGTCCTGGGCCAGGATCTTCTGGAACTCGGTATAAAGCTCTTTGCGCTTTGCCGGGTCCAGCTCGACCGCGGCGGCGTTCAGCAGCTTGTCGACCTCTTCGTTGCAGTATTGCTGCGTGTTCGACCAGATCACGCCCTGCCGGATGTTCGAGCACAGGTAGGTGCGGTGCACGCCGATCACCGGGTCGCCCCAGTTGAACACGATGTCCATCGTCATCTCGAAATCATGGCCGCCGACGCGGCCCGCCCAGGTGGGAAAGTCGGGCGCGGCGCGCACGGTCACGTCGATGCCGATCTTGCCCAGCTGCGATTTCATGTACTCGGCCACCGATTGCTGCTGCTCTTTTGGGCCGGGGATATAGTCGATGGTCAGTTCCATGCCGTCGCCGTAACCGGCCTCGGTCAGCAGCGCCTTGGCTCGGTCCAGATCGGTGTCATAGGTTTCGACATCGGCGGTGAAGAAGGGCGAGCTTTCGATAATCGGCCCGCGCTGGATCTGGCTGACGCCGCGGTGAAGCGCCTTGGTGATAAAGTCGCGATCCACGGCATAGGCGATGGCCTGGCGCACGCGCACATCCGACAGCTTTTCGGATTTCGTGTTGAAAGCCAGCCAGTTGATCGGGCCGACACCGGCATAGCCCTGGTCGGTCAGCGCCAGGTGATCGGCCTTTTCAAGGCGGCGGATTTCCTGGCTGCCGGCCATGAACGGGTAAAGGTCGGCATCGCCGTTTTCCATCGCGATCAGCAGGGCCGACGGATCCTTGACGATGCGGATGATGATTTCATCCAGCTTGGGCCGGCCTTCGATGAAGAAGTTGGGGTTCTTTTTCAGAACCGTCGCTTCGCCGGCGGTGAACTCCTCGACCATGAAGGGGCCGGAGCCGACGACATCGGTGGTGTTGCGCGGGTGCGATTTCACGTCCTGCCCGTCGCCATAAATGTGCTTGGGCAGGACGGGCGCCAGCGCGGGCGAAAGGGCCAGCAAAAGCGCCGGGTGCGGCTGGCTGAGGTTGATGACCACGGTTTGCGCATCGGGGGTGTCGATGCTTTCGACCGGGGCGAACATCGACTTGAAGGGGTGGTTTTCCTTGGTCGTCATCAGCGAAAACGCCACGTCCTCGGACGTGATCGGCTGACCGTCGTGGAAGGTGGCGCCTTGGACCAGGTTCAGCGTGACGGTCAGGCCATCGTCGCTGGTGCTCCAGCTTTCGGCGAGGTAGGGCTGCGGCTCCCAGTTTTCGTCATAGCGCAGGGGCGAGGCGAAGATCTGGGTCGAGGGCACGGCTGTGGCGGTGCCCGACTGCACCGCGCCGTTCAGGTGGCGCGGCACCTGGGTCGAGGCGATGACCAGCGTGCCGCCTTCGGCCCAGATGGGCGTTGCTGTCATGGCGCTGGCGGCGATCACCGCTGCACCCATGAGACGAGTGACGAGTTTCATGAGAGGACTCCCTGTGGTTCTGATTTTCTTGCGACTCAGGCTAGCGGCGCGGATAACCACAGAAAAGCGTGTTTAATAGGCGCAATAAATGTATTGAATGTGTTAAGGGGCCAGCACGAGGTCGTCGAAGGCGCCGTTGCCTGCCAGCTCGCCGCAGATTTCCAGCACCGCCTGCACCAGCGACGAGCGGCGCGATGCCTGGGTGTAGGCCACGCCGAAGACGGGGGTTTGCACGTTGCCCACGATCGGGCGGCCGATATAGCCCGGCCCGCCGGTACGGTCGACCGGGCTGCAGATATTCAGGATCGAATGGCCAAAGCCCGCGGCCACCAGACCACGCAGCACCGACGAGGATTTGGTGGTATGCGCCACGTTCAGGTCCAGCCCGTGTTCGGCGAAGACCTCGCGGAAATAGGTGATGGCGGTGGGCAGGTCCAGCAGCACCATCGGGTGTTGCGACAGCTCTTGCAGGGTCACGCTGGGCTTTTGCGCCAGCGGGTCGGTTTCGGGCAGCAGCGCGTAGGGACGGGCGCGAAACAGCGGCATGAAGGGCATGGTGTCGGGCACCGTGCGGCGATAGGTCAGCGCCAGGTCGATCTTGCCCTCGTTCAGCAGGCGGGTCATCGCGCTGAGATCGGTTTCGACCAGCTCCATCCGGATGGCGTTGTATTGTTCGGCCACGGTTTTCATCAGCCGGGGCAGCACATGGGGGGCGCTCGGCGCATAGCAGCCCACATGCAGCATCCCCGTCGGGTTGCCCGACAGCGACATCAGGTCGGATTCGAACACGCGGGCCTGTTCCAGAAAGGCGGCGATGCGGCTGCCCACCTCTTGGCCCATATCGGTGGGCTGGATGCCCTTGGCGGGCACGCGGCGGAACAATTCCTGGCCCACGGTTTCCTCGATCATGTCCAGCGCGGCGGTGATCGAGCTTTGCGAGATATTCATCTCGACCGCGGCCTTGGCGATCGACCCGGTGCGCAGCGCGGCATCGAAATAGCGCAGCTGTTTCAGGGTGAAGCGCATCGGTAACTCCATTCAATAGGGGTTTAGGTCACAGTAAAACCATTTTGCGTAAGATCAATGCTGGGCTACCCCTGAAAGAAAACAGGGGGGCGGCGCATGTCCGGCATCACGGTTTTCAAGGCGCGCAAGGTCATCACGATGGATCCGAACCGGGCCACGGCCACCCATGTGGCGGTGCGCGACGGGCGCATCCTGGCGGTGGGGGGCGCGGATTGCGCCGACCAGTGGGGCGCGGTCACTCATGACGACAGCCTGGCCGATACGGTGCTGATGCCCGGCTTTGTCGAGGGGCATTGCCACATGATGTCGGGCTTTATCTGGGACTACGCCTATGCCGGGTTTCACGACCGGATCGACCCCGATGGCAAGCTGTGGCGCGGCAAGCCCGATATCGAAACGGTGATCGCCGACATGCGCGCCTATGCCGAGGGGCTGCCCGAGGATCAGCCGCTGCTGACCTGGGGCTTCGACCCGATTTTCCTGACATCCGAGCGGTTGAACAGGCACCACCTGGACCAGATCAGCACCGACCGGCCGGTGGCGTTTTTGTTCTCGTCCGGTCACCTGATGTGCGCCAATTCCAAGGCGTTGGAGATGGCGGGATACGACCGCAGCACGAATTTCGAAGGGGTGATGAAGGGCCCCGATGGCACGCCCAATGGCGAGTTGCAGGAGATGGCCGCGATGTTCCCGGTCATGCGGCGGCTGGGCATGGATTACCGCACCAAGGCGCATCAGCCGCATTACATCCGGCAATTCGGCAAGGTCTGCGTGCGCGCGGGTGTGACCACCGCGACCGACCTCTTCGCCACCCTGACGGACGAGGGCGTGGCCGCGCTGGTCGAAACCACCGGCGCGCCCGATTACCCTGTGCGCGTGGTGCCCACGATCGGCGCGATGAATGCCAGCCCCGAGGATATCGCCGCGCAGGCGCTGGCCGTGCGCGACAAAAGCCACGACAAGCTGCGGTTGGGCGCGGTCAAGCTGATGACCGATGGCTCGATCCAGGGGTGGAGCGCGCGGGTGAAATGGCCGGGCTACGTGGGCGGGCAGCCCAACGGCATCTGGAACACCCCACCCGACACGATCTACCAGCTGTGCGAGGTGATGCAGCGCGAGGGCATCCAGATGCACGCCCACACCAATGGCGACGAGGCCAGCGAAATCACGCTGGAGGCGATGGCGGCCGCCGCGCGCAAATACCCCTGGCCCGGTGCGCGGCACGTTTTGCAACACGCCCAGATGATGACCCGCGCGCAGTTTCAGCGCGCCGCCGAGCTGGGCATTTGCGCCAACCTGTTCGTCAATCACATCTGGTATTTCGGTGACCAGCACGCCGCGCTGACCATCGGGCAGGACCGCGCCGCGCGGATGGATGGCTGCCGCGCCGCTTTGGATGCGGGTGTGCATATGGCCATCCATTCCGATGCGCCGGTGACGCCGATGGGCCCGCTGTTCACCGCCTGGGTAGCGGTGAACCGGCAAACCATGTCGGGCGTCACGCTGGGCCCCGAGCAGCGCATCACCGTGGACGAGGCGCTGTATGCGATCACGATGGGCGCGGCCTATACCCTGAAGATGGATGCCGAGGTGGGCAGCATCGAGGCCGGCAAGCGCGCCGATTTCGCGGTGCTGGGCGACGATCCCACCGCCGTCGACGCGGCCGCCTTGCGCGATGTGCCGGTTCTGGGCACTGTCACGGGCGGCACACTCAACCTGCTGTAATTCAATAGAAAGGGCGCGCGCATGTCGGGCATCACCGTTTTCCGGGCGAAAAAGATCATCACGATGGACCCGAACCGCCCCGAGGCCACCCATGTGGCGGTGCAGGATGGGCATATCCTGGCCGTGGGCGGGGCCGATTGTGCCGATCAATGGGGCGAGGTGACCCATGACGACAGCCTGTCCGACGCGGTTCTGATGCCCGGCATGGTCGAAGGGCACGCGCATATGATGGCGGGCGCGATGTGGAATTTCGCCTATGCCGGGTTTCACGACCGCATGGACCCCAAGGGCAAGTGGTGGAAGGGCAAGCCCGACCTGGCCGCCGTGGTGCGCGACCTGTCGGAATATGAAAAGGGGCTGGCCGAGGGAGAGCCGCTGCTGGGCTGGGGCCTTGACCCGATCTTTTTCGAAGGCGAACGCCTCAGCCGCAAGCACCTGGACCAGATCAGCACGGATCGGCCCGTGGCGATCATGTTCTCGAATTTTCACCTGATGTGCGTGAACTCGAAAGCGTTGGACATGGCGGGCTATGACCGCGCGACCAATGTCGAGGGCGTGGTGAAGGGCGCGGATGGCGAGCCCACGGGCGAGTTGCAGGAAATGGCCGCGATGTTCCCCGTCATGCGCCGGGTGGGCATGGATTTTCGCGGGCTGACGACCAAGCCCGACTCGATCCGCACCTATGCGCAGGTGTGCATGCGCGCGGGCGTGACCACTGTGACCGACCTTTATGCGCAGATGGAAGACGAGGATCTGGACGGGCTGCTGGCGGTGACATCCGAGCAGGCGTTCACCGCGCGGCTGGTCAGCGTGCTGGGCGTGGCGGGCACCGATCCCGCGCAATCGGCGGCGCGGGCGCTGGCCCTGCGCGAGAAATCCACCGACAAGCTGCGGCTGGGG
>JAASTF010000137.1 GCA_021767525.1 Paracoccaceae bacterium | reverse complement strand
GTCCTCGGCCGCCAGCGCGCGGGCCAGCAGAACCGCCACAGCCCCCTTGCCGCCATCCAGAAGCAGCGTCAGCGCGGCGGCGCGCTTGTTGCCGGTGCGCAGCACGTTGGTGGCGCCGATATTGCCCGAGCCGATAGCGCGCAGGTTGCCCAGGCCCATCACGCGGGCCAGCACCATGCCGAAGGGGATCGAGCCCAGACCATAGCCGATGACGGCCCAGAGGATCAGCAGCGGCCAGGCGGTTTCAAGCGCGGGCATCACAGACCTCCGTGCACAAGCTGACCGCCGACATAGGTGGCGCGCAGCCGCCCCTGAAGGCGGGCGCCGTCGAAGGGCGTGTTTTTCGATTTCGACAGCAGGGTGAAGCGATCCAGCACAAAGGGCGCGCCGGCGTCGAATACGATCAGGTCGGCGGGGGCGCCTTGGGCCAGGCGACCCTGGGGCAGGCCCAACCTGTCGGCGGGGTTCAGCGCCATGGCGCGGAAAAGCTGCGGCAGGGTCAGGTCGCCGGAATGGAAAAGGCGCAGCGCGGCGGGCAGCAGGGTTTGCAGGGCGACGGCGCCGCTGGCGGCCTCTTCGAAGGGCAGGCGCTTGGATTCCTCGTCCTGCGGCGTGTGCATGGAACTGAGGATGTCGATCAGCCCGCTGCGCAGCGCCTCGACCGTGGCAAGGCGGTCGTCCTCGGACCGGAGGGGCGGCTTGACCTTGTAGAAGGTGCGATAGTCGGCCACGTCCAGCTCGTTCAGCGTGAGGTGGTGGATCGAGGTGCCGGCGGTCACGTCCAGCCCGTTTTTCTTGGCGCGTTCCAGCGCAGGCAGGGCGCGGGCGGTGGTGATCTGGTCGAAATGCACGCGCGCGCCGGTCATTTCGACCAGGGCGATATCGCGGTCGAGCCCCATGCGTTCGGCCATGGCCGAGACGGCGGGCAGGCCACGCAGCGAGGCGAATTTGCCACTGGTGGCGGCGGCGCCTTTCGACAGGCCGGGATCCTGCGGGTGCAGTTGCACCAGCGCGCCCAGGCTGCGGGCATAGGTCAGCGCGCGCGACAGCACCTTGGTATCGGTCACCACGTTGTCGCAATCGGTGAAGGCCACCGCGCCGGCATCGAGCAGAAAGCCGATTTCCGTCATCTCGCGCCCCTGGCGGCCCTTGGTCAGCGCGGCCATCGGCAGCACGCGGACGGGGGCGGCGCCGTCGGCGCGGCGGGCGACGAATTCCAGCGTTTCGGGGTTGTCGATGGCCGGGTCGGTGTCTGGGCGGGTGATCATGGTGGTGACCCCGCCCGCCGCCGCGGCAAGGCCGGCCGAGCGGAAGGATTCCTTGTGCCGTTCGCCCGGTTCGCACACTTTCACGCCCAGGTCGACGATGCCCGGGGCCAGGTGGTGCCCGCCGCAATCGACCACCGTGGCGTCGTCGGGGATGGCCAGTTCGGGCCCGTGGCCCGCGATCCGGCCGTCACGCACCAGCAGCGCGCCGTGGGTGACGGTGCCGGCCTGCGGGTCGATAAGGCGGGCGTTGGTGAACAGCGTCGCGGTCATGGCCTTTCCTTTCCGGGACGAGGGGCGCGGGGGCAGGGTAAACACCCTTGCGCGGCGCGGGGCAAGGGGGCGCGGGTCATTCGCCGGCCTTGTCATGCGGCGGGGGCAGGTCACGCTCGATCTTGCCCTGCACGCCGCGGATCAGGGCAAAGACGGTCTGCCCGTCGGCGATGCGTTCAAAGCCCAGCATGCGCATCCGGGTGCCGCGTTTCATCGGCACCGGCTCGAACGCGAAGCCGATCGAGGCCAGCGGGGCGTTATCGAAGGTCAGGATCGTGTCGCGGGTGATCGGGTAGGCGCGCAGCTGGCGGCCCCGGAGCGGCAGGTCGGTGGCGATGAAGGCGCGGCGGTTGGTCAGGGTGTACCAGCTGCGCGCGCGGCGAAAGCTGTCCCACAGAACGTGGCCGGCGATCTGGTAAAGCCCGATGGCCAGAACCGGCAGGCCGAGCGCGGGCAGCAGCGGGCCGGAATCGCCCTGCGCCACGACGATCCAGGCCAGCGCCGCCAGCGACAAAGCCGCGCCCGTGGCCGCGCGTTGCGGGTTCAGCGCCGACCAGTCGGGGCGCGGATCGGGGCGGCCCTGCCACAGGATATCCTCGCCCGGCTCCAGCAGGTCGTGCCACGCGTCGGGGCGGGTCATGGCAGCGCCTCGCGTGTTTGGATCAGGCTGCGGCGCAGGCCGTGCAGGCCGGGGGCATAGGCGATCTCGATGATCTCGCGCCCTTCGCCCACCACGAAGAGCCGCCACCACATCAGCCGCCGCAGGCGGGCGATTTCGGCCAGGGGCAGGGCGCGCAGGGCCAGCGGATCGGCCGCGTCGAGTTGCAGAAGGCGGCGGTTGGTCAGCACCCAGGTCAGCGGCCGGTTGCGGCGCCAGTCGCCCAGGTTGTCGAAAACGAACAGATCGACCAGCACCACCAGCGGCAGGATCACCCAGGCGCGCGGCGTGTCGAGATAGAGCGCAAGCGGCGCGAAGGCGGCGGCGGTCAGGGTGACGACGAACGCCTCGCGTTGCAGGTAGATGCGGAACGAGGGGCGGTAGGTGGCGTGCAGCACCTCGCCCGGTTCCAGCGCGTCCTGCACCGGCTCAGCCATTGTGCCGCCCGGCCTGCGCGGCCTCGATCCGGGCGCGGGTGGCGTCGCGGTTTTTCTGGTATTTCAGCAGGTGCTTGTCGCCCGAAAGCGTGACCACCTGCACGGCGCTGCCCAGGGTGTTGATGGCCTTGATTTCGCCCAGGCGCGCAACGCGGGTGCCGGGGCCCAGAAGGCGGCGGTCGGTCAGGTCCCACCGCGCCGACAGCTCGTCCGAGGCGATGAACCACGCGCGGAACGCCACCGCCGCCAGGCCGCCCACCGCGCCGGTCCAGACATGCGGGTTGCCGATGGCCCAGAGGATGCCCATGCCCACCGCCATCGCCGCCGCGGCCAGCCAGGCATGATCGCGGATATAGGTGGCGCGGTCGGGGGTGAAACTGACCTGCACGCTTTCGCCCTCGGCCAGGGGCGTGGTGGGGGTGGTTGCGTAATCGCTCATGCCACGGCCCCCGTGTCAGGCACGCGCCTCATGCGGCGATCCACACCACAAGCCCCACCAGCAGGAACATCACCAGAAGCGCGATGGCCGCCACGCGGCCCGACATGGCCGCATCGCTGGGCGGTTTGCCGCCGGTAGTCGTGCCTTGGGCTGCGGCGGATTTCAGCGGGGTGAAATCGCTTTGCGCGGCGGGTTCGGCAAAGGTGCCGATCCAGCGCAGCGGGGTGCGCGGCGCCAGCGTTTGCGCGGTGCCACCGAAAGCGCGCGAGGGCAGCACCAGGACATATCCCTTGAGCGCGCGCAGGCGGGCGCGGTCATCGGGTGTCAGATCGTCCTCGGCCACGCCCAGCCCGTCGACCAGGTAGCCATCGAGGCCCAGCTCGCCCAGATCCTCGACGCGCAACAGGTCGACATGGTCGGGCGACAGCGCCTCGGCCCCCAGCGCGTCGCGGATGGCGGCGATGTCGGGCTGTTTAGGATCGGTAAATTCGCGGATGGTTTCGGGCGGCAGGTCGATGGCGAAAACGCGCACCAGCCCGGCCTCGGTCGCCTTTATCTGCATCCGGTCGCTCATGCCATGACCCCGGCGGCGGTGTCTTCGCGGGCGGCGCGCAGGTTGCGGGCCAGAAGGTCCATCGCGGCCATGCGCACGGCGACGCCCATTTCCACCTGTTCCTGGATCACCGAGCGGTTGATGTCGTCGGCGATGGTGCCGTCGATTTCCACGCCGCGATTCATCGGGCCGGGGTGCATCACGATGGCGTCGTCCTTGGCATAGGACAGTTTTTCGGCATCAAGGCCGAAGCGGTGGAAATATTCACGCTCGGACGGGATGAAGCCGCCATCCATCCGCTCGCGTTGCAGCCGCAGCATCATCACCACGTCCACGTCGCGCAGACCCTCGCGCATGTCGTCATAGACCTCGACCCCGAATTCGGAAATGCCCGCTGGCATCAGGGTGGGCGGGCCCACAAGGCGCACGCGGTTTTCCATCTTGCCCAGCAGGATGATGTTCGACCGCGCCACGCGGGAATGGGCGATATCGCCGCAAATCGCGATGTTCAGCCGGTGCAGACGCCCCTTGGCGCGGCGGATCGTCAGCGCATCCAGAAGCGCCTGGGTGGGGTGTTCGTGCCGCCCGTCGCCCGCGTTCAGCACCGCGCAATTCACCTTTTGCGCCAGAAGGTCGACCGCGCCGGAATGCGGATGCCGCACCACCAGCAAATCGGGATGCATCGCGTTCAGCGTCAGCGCCGTGTCGATCAGGGTTTCGCCCTTTTTGATGCTGCTGGCCTGCATCGCCATGTTCATCACGTCGGCGCCCAGCCGCTTGCCCGCCAGTTCGAAACTGGCCTGGGTGCGGGTGGAGTTTTCGAAGAACATGTTGATCTGCGTCAGCCCGGTCAGCGCGTCGGCATGTTTCATCGCCTGCCGGTTCAGATCGACATATTGATCGGCCAGGTCCAGCACGGCGGTGATTTCGGTCGGGTGCAGGGGTTCGATGCCCAGAAGGTGCTTTTGACGAAAGCTCATGCGCGGGTGCTCCGTTGGCTGGCCGGATACGTTATAGGCGGGCGGTGACAGCGGGGCAACGGGGGGTGCGGCGGTCAGGCGCGGCCGGCATCGGCCGAGAGCGTCAGCGCGCCCGCCCCGATAGAGTTCAGCGCGGCCTCCCACTTGGCGTCGTCGGGGGTGTCGAAGACCAGTTCGGCCGAGGCGTCGCAAGTCAGCCAACCATTTTCCGCCAGTTCCGATTCCAACTGCCCGGGGCCCCAGCCGGCATATCCCAACGCCACCAGCGCGCGCGCCGGGCCCATGCCGCGCCCCATCTCTTCCAGCACGTCCATCGTGGCGGTCAGGCCGAATCCGCCCTCGATCTGCATGGTGTTCAGCGCCGAGGTGAAATCGCTGCCATGCAGCACGAATCCCCGGCCGGTTTCGACCGGCCCGCCGAAATAGACCGGCGGGTTGGGAACGCCCTGGTCCATCGCGATGTCCAGTTGATCCAGCAGGTGATCCAGAGCGATGTCGCCGGTAGGCTTGTTGATGACAAGCCCCATCGCGCCGTCATCGGAATGCGCGCACATGAAGACCAGCGCCTTGGCAAAGCGCGGATCGCCCATGCCCGGCATGGCGATCAGGAGTTTGCCCGTCAGATCAAGCGTGTCGCTCATTCGCGTCATTCCATTCATATGGGGGCGGAGGGCGCCCGCGTCCAGCATGAAGCGCGGCGCAGCCCGGTGCAAGGCTTGGTGCCGCTCGCGCGCGGTTCGCCGGGATGTGACTTGGATTTCAGCGGCGTTTGGCGCAAAGCTGTGGCCATGAGACAGATTTTGCCGCTGCTGATCCTGTGCCTGATGCTGGCGCTGCCCGGTGCGCCCGCGCGCGCCAACCCCTATGCCGAGATGGTGCGGGCCGAGTTGTTGCCCGGCTGGCGGCGGCCCGACGGGGTGCATGTGGCGGCGTTGCGGCTGGTGATGGCCGAGGGGTGGAAAACCTATTGGCGCGCGCCGGGCGATGCGGGCATCCCGCCGCTTTTCGATTGGAGCGGGTCGGGCAACCTGGCCGATATTCAGCCGATCTGGCCGACGCCGGTGGTGTTTTCGCAAAACGGCATGCGCTCGATCGGGTACAAGCGCGAATTGGTGCTGCCGCTGGCGATCACGCCGCGCCGCGACGGGCGCGCCGTAAATCTGGAGGGGCGTATCCAGATCGGGATATGCGATGACATCTGCGTGCCCGCCGATCTGAGCGTCAGCGCCGCCTTGCCCGTCGGCGGGCGGCCCGATCCGCGTATCGCCGCAGCGATGGCCGATGTGCCGGTGCCGGGGGCCGAGGCCGGCGTGCGCGCGGTGGATTGCGCGGTGACGCCCACCAAGGACGGATTGCGCCTGACCGCGCGGGTGGCGCTGCCGCGTGCGGGGCAGGCGACGGCGCTGGTGGTCGAAACCGCCGATCCGCAGATCTGGGTGTCCGAGGCCAAGCTGAGCCACGCCCAAGGCACGCTGACCGCCATCAGCGAGCTGATCCACGTGAGCGGCGGGCCCTTTGCGCTGGACCGGTCGGGCCTGCGGCTGACCGTTCTGGGCACGGGGCAGGCGGTGGATATCCGCGGCTGCCCGGCGCCGTGATCTATTCCGCCGCCAACCGCCGGTCGGCCGGCACGTCCGACGGATACATGTAATCGCGCGTCAGCGGCACGGCGTCCTGCGCGCGCGTCAGCTGTAGCTGGAACACCACCTGGCCCGCGTTGCGGAAGGTGTATTCGCTGGCCAGCAGGTAAAAGCGCCACATCCGGCAGAATCGCTCGTCATACAGGGCGCGGGCCTTGTCCTGGTTCGCGACAAAGCGGGCGTGCCATTCCCGCAGGGTTTCGGCGTAATGCAGGCGCCACACCTCGATATCCGTGCTGCCAAGCCCCGAGGGTTCCAGCGCGGCGGTCGTCTCGGACAGCGAGGGGCAATACCCGCCGGGAAAGATATACTTGGTGATCCAAGGGCTGGTGGCGCCGGGCGGCGTGGTGCGCCCGATCGTGTGGATCAGCGCCACGCCATCCGGGGCCAGCAGATCGTGCACCTTGGCGAAATATTCGCGGTAATGCGGCACGCCCACATGCTCGAACATGCCCACCGACACGATCCGGTCGAAGGGGCCGGAGACATCGCGGTAATCCATCAGCCTGAACTGCACCTTGTCCGACAACCCGGCCTTTTCGGCGCGGGCGTTGGCCATCGCGTGCTGTTCGGTCGAAAGCGTCACGCCGGTGACCTGCGCGCCATAGTCGCGCGCCAGCGTCAGCCCCATGCCGCCCCAGCCGCAGCCGATATCCAGAACGCGCATGCCCGGCTTGATCTGCAGCTTTGTGGCGATATGGTGTTTCTTGGCCTCTTGCGCCTGTTCCAGCGTCATGTCGGGGCGGGCGTAATAGGCGCAGGAATACTGCCGGTCGGCATCGAGGAACAGGTCATACAAGTCGCCCGACAGGTCATAGTGATGCGCCACGTTCCGGCGCGCGCGCGGGGCCGGGTTGAACTGCGCCAGGCGGCGGCCCAGCTTGCGCAGGGCGGCGATGGGGCGGTGTATCCCCGGCAGCCCGTTGGCGGCGGCGTTGCGGGTTATCAGGTCCATGAAGCTGCGCAGGTCATCGCCTTCGATGGTCAGCTGCCCATCCATATAGGCCTCGCCCAGGGCCATTTGCGGCGTCAGCACCAGCCGCCTGGGCAAATCGGGGCTGTGCAGCGTGACCTCTGCCCTGGGCATCCCGCTGCCATAGACGCGCGGCGTGCCGTCGGGATAAGTGACCGACAATTCCCCCTGTCGCACCAGTTGCGACAACAACCGATCCAAAGCTTTCGTCCACATGGTTCACCCCTTCAATTCCGGCGCCCCCCGGCGCCGCCTTGTTGCGGTAAAACCTGCCCTTCGTCCTGAAAGTTCCGCGCGCTTCGGGCGCGCGGTCCGTGGATGCTCGACCCGTTAACGGTATCGAAGATTCGCGATCTGTAAAGTTTACGTGGCGATCAGGCGGGGTTTTGGGCGGTGGGATGCCTGCAAAACCGGCACGCGACCTTGACTTCCCAGCCCAACCAAGGTGTATCGGCGCGAACCGCGAAACATCCGCCAAGGGACAGCCATCATGCATGCCTATCGCAGCCATACCTGCGCCGAACTGACCAAGGAAAACGTGGGCGACACCGTGCGCCTGTCGGGCTGGGTGCATCGCGTGCGCGACCACG